>NZ_JBILTE010000230.1:0-3689 GCF_044371705.1 Flavobacterium sp.
CATCTTGCGAATTGGCTACTGTTTTGTAAAAATTGATAGTTACCGTACTTAACGAAACTTTGTTTTGTAAGTATTTTAATTGTCCTTCTTTCGATTCAATTTCTTCACGAATAACGGATAGTTCTTTTTCAATTTCTAAAATTTCAGATACTTTAGTGGCTTTTTTCAATAGCTCCAAATACCTGGATTCCAATGTTTTTTTTGCTTTTAAACGAGCTTCAATATCAATATATTCAGCAGTCACATCTTTGGATGAAATTTCTTTTCGGTCAAAATAGTCAACGCCAGTGGATATTTCAGCAAGATAGACATCAAAATTTTTACTTGGAAGGCGAACAATTAGATTTCTGTAAAGTGAGTTATAATCTTTGCCTTCTTCATCCGATTGAATGTAGGCTTTGTGTTTTTTAGTAGCGGAAATAATTTGTTGATAGGTAGCTTGTAAATCCTGTGTTTCGTAACGAAGATTTCCTTCTTTGATAATTTTTTGTTCGGTTTGAGCTTCAAAATTTTCAGATTTGAAATCAGTATCCAGCAAAGCATAATCCATTACTGCAGCAGCAGTTTCTTCAACAACTGTTTCTTTTTCATCTACTTTACAACCAATGATGAAAAGAACTAGTACAAAAAATAAAATAACCTGCTTCATATGTTTTGTGATTTTATAGTAAACGAAAAGTTCATTAAAATCGTACGGCAATTGTTGAGCCAGTTTTATTTTTTAATCTCTAAAATAAATTTTTCAAATAGTTGAACCGCTTTTTCGTTCATATCAACAAAGGTCATCGCATCTTTAGTTTGATAGAAAAGCATGATTGCATAAGATCTTTCAATCGTTTCAAGAAGTAAATGTTTATTCAACCGGTAGCATTCTCGTAACAAACGTTTGTAGTGGTTTCGGTCGACCGCTTTTTTAAAGTTTTTTTTGGAAACAGAAACACCTATTTTGATTTTTTCATCGTTTTCCAATTCAATAGGCACATACACCAAACGCAAAGGAAATTTGGTAACAGATTTTCCCTCAGAAAAAAGCAAATCAATATGCTTTTGACTCTTAATTTTTTCGTGTTTGGGATAAGTGAACGACATTGGACTTTTTAAGTTTCAACAGCAAAGGTAATCAGAAGAAATTAAATGATATAAATTCATTTTTTTTCTATCTTTAGTGAAATATAATTTGAACAAGCAATGAAAAATTTTCCACTGTTCACAATAGTAGTAGCTATTTTATGCACAAGTTGTGACAAAAAAGAAAAAGCAATTGAAATTGCAACCACAACTTCAGAAAAATTCTGCATCGTCATTCACGGGGGAGCCGGAACCATTTTAAAGGAAAACATGTCGGATTCTTTGGAAGCGGAGTACAATCATGTGTTAGATCTAGCCGTTTCCAAAGGTTATGAAATTCTTAAAAACGGAGGAACCAGTTTAGATGCTGTCACACAAACCATCATGATTTTAGAAGATTCACCACTGTTCAATGCGGGAAAAGGTGCTGTTTTTACCAACGAAGGGAAAAATGAATTGGATGCTTCAATTATGGACGGAAAATCAAAAGCTGCCGGTTCAGTTGCCAGTGTTACCCGTGTAAAAAATCCGATTACCTTGGCAAGAGCCATTATGGAAGTTTCCGAACACGTGATGATGGTTGGTCTGGGTGCGGAAAAATTTGCCGAGCAAAACGGAATAGAATTAGTAGATCCGTCTTATTTCTTCACAGAAAAAAGATGGGAAGGTTTGCAAAAAGCAAAAGAGCGAGAGAAAATAGAGTTAGATCATGCAGCTGCCATAAATTATGATCCTTTGATAAAAAATCAAAAATTTGGTACGGTAGGTTGTGTAGCTTTAGATAAAAAAGGAAATATAGCCGCCGGAACATCTACCGGTGGAATGACAAACAAAAGATATGGACGAGTGGGTGATGCTCCTATTATTGGAGCCGGAACATATGCTGATAATGCAACTTGCGGAGTTTCAGCTACAGGATGGGGTGAGTTTTTTATTCGAAATGTGGTAGCCTATGACATTGCCGCTCAAATGCAATATAAAAAGGTTACTTTAGGTGAAGCTGCAAAAGAAACCATTCAGAAAAAAGTGCCTGAAATGGGCGGTGATGGCGGAATTATTGCCATTGATAAAGAGGGAAATATTGTGATGGAATTCAATACCGCAGGAATGTATCGGGCTGCTATTGATATAAATGGAAAAAAAATCATTGAAATTTATAAGTAAAGGTTTTTTTCTTAATTTTATTCCTTTAATTCTAAAAGTATGCTGATAAAATCATGAAATTAAAACATTTGAAAACAACCAGTTTACTTTTATTCTATCAGAATATTTTGGAAAGTAATTCTTTTTTTAAACCTTTTGAAACAAAAATACGATGCAATTATTAAGTCAAAAATTTAATTTAATTTTATTTCTAACATTTGTTTTTTTATTTTGTAAAACCACTGCAATTGCTCAACATACCGATTATGTAGATGATACCCAAAAACAAGTATTAGCGGATTCAACAAAATTGTATTTTATTCCCGATGTTTCGCATAAAGAAATGAGATGGTCAAAAACCAGAAACAAATGGTTTTCTGCTAAACTTGGGTTTGCCCCCATTTTAGATTACAATGCAATTTATCAAGACAATGACAGCGAAAATCAAGTAGGCCCCCAAGAAAGCCGATGGGATATAAGAAGTGCAAGGGTTATGCTTCGAGGGAAAATCAACTTTAAAAAGAAATGGAGTTATTTACTTAGTTATGAATACAGAGGACTAGATAGAAAAGAAGACCAAGCTGCATTTGGCTTTACAGATATTAAATTGATTATTCCCATTGGGGAACATTCGGAACTTCATGTGGGAAAACAAAAAGAAACGTTTGTATATGAGATGGTAGGTGATGCTGCCAATTTACCTCATTTTGAAAGACTCTTGAATCCGTTTTTTAACAGTAGAAATAACGGAATAATTTACCGCCATTTTTTAATGAAAGACCGGATGACCATTTCTGCAGGGGTTTTTAATCAGTGGCCAGGAAATGATAAAGATCTTGATGAAGGGGCAACTACATTTACTGCAAGAGTTACAGGTTTGCCTAAATGGGAAAATGAAGGGAAAACATTTATGCACATGGGAATTGGCGTCCGATACGTGGAGGCTGAAAATGGAGTAATTAGACTAAAAGGTAAAAACGAATCAAATATTTCAGATAATTATGTTGATACTGGAAACATGGAAGCTAAACACCAATGGAATTTAAATTTTGAACAATTGTGGAGTTTGGAAAATTTTTCTGTTTTGATGGAATATGTTCATAACTGGACAGCAACAACAACTTCAGGATTAGAGCAGTTTAGTGGTTTTTATGTTACAGGCAGTTATGTTTTGAGTGGCGAACAGCGCCCATATGATATGAAAGCAGCTTATGCTCGAAGAATAAAACCAACGGGGAAATATGGTGCTTGGGAAATAGTATCCCGAATTGGTAGAAACGATTTACAAACAAGAACGATTAATGGCGGAATCAATAATCGCTATAATTTAGGCCTTAACTGGTGGGCTACTCAATATTGGAAGGCAGGATTTATCTATGGAGTTAGTAATTTAGATAAAAATGGAGTAACAGGAATAACCAATAGTTTGCAATTCAGATTGCAATGGATTTACTAATTAATTCTTATGAGATTTTGGA
>NZ_JBILTE010000069.1:0-12739 GCF_044371705.1 Flavobacterium sp.
ATGCAATTTCAAGGAAAAGATATTTTAAACTGGAGTTTGAACGACTATTTAGGGTTGGCCAATCATCCGGAAGTGCGTCAAGCAGATATTGACGCTGCGAAGCAATACGGTGCGGCGTATCCGATGGGTGCTCGAATGATGAGCGGACACACCAATGCACATGAACAACTTGAAAATGAGTTAGCTGCTTTTGTAATGAAAGAATCAGCGTATTTATTGAACTTTGGTTACCAAGGAATCATGTCGACCATTGATGCATTGGTTACAAAAAATGATATTATCGTTTACGATGTCGATGCTCATGCTTGTATTATTGATGGCGTTCGTTTACACATGGGTAAACGTTTTACGTATCGTCACAATGATTTGGAAAGTATGGAGAAAAACCTGCAACGTGCTACTAAAATGGCGGAAGAAACAGGTGGAGGAATTCTTTTTATTACCGAAGGAGTTTTCGGTATGCGTGGGCAACAAGGAAAATTGAAAGAAATTGTTGCCATGAAAGAGAAATACAATTTCCGTTTGTTGGTGGATGATGCACATGGTTTTGGTACACTTGGTAAAACAGGAGCCGGAGCAGGTGAGGAGCAAGGTTGTCAGGACGGAATTGATGTGTATTTCTCTACGTTTGCAAAATCAATGGCAAGTATTGGAGCTTTCATCGCTGCAGATAAAGACATTATTGATTATTTAAAATACAATTTGCGTTCGCAAATGTTTGCCAAAGCATTACCAATGATTCAAACCGTTGGAGCTTTGAAACGTTTGGAATTATTGCGTAACCACCCGGAATTGAAAGATAAATTATGGGAAAACGTGAATGCGTTGCAAGCTGGTTTAAGAGAAAGAAACTTTAATATTGGTGACACCAACACCTGCGTAACACCGGTCTATTTAGAAGGTAGCGTTCCGGAAGCCATGGTTATGGTAAACGATTTAAGAGAAAACTACGGTATTTTCCTTTCGATTGTTATTTATCCGGTGATTCCAAAAGGAATTATTTTGTTGCGTATGATTCCAACTTCGTCGCATACTATGGAAGACATTAATCGTACACTAACCGCTTTTGAAGCCATTCGTGAGAAATTGGTGAATGGTACGTATAAAAAGATTGCGGATGCTACTACGGTGGATGTATCGTAAGTAGAATAGAAAATATATAGATTCAACCACTTCTGAAAAGGAGTGGTTTTTTGTATATACAAAATAGCGAGGGAGCTACTAAAACAAGTTTAGCATGATAAGAAAAGAAGTTGTCTTTTATAAACTCTTACTATACGTTCTCCTTCTTCTATCCACAACAGAGTTAAAGTTTTTCCATAAATTGTGAATGGCATTATTTTCTTCTAATTCTGGTGTTCGGTTGCAGTGTTGAATTCCTTTCGCTTTAAAAACGTGGTAGTAGTGTTTAAAAATGAGTGCGGTTACGCCTTTGTTTTGGTATTCTTCTTCGATGCCGATTAAATAGAACAAGACTGCTTTACTATGTTTTTTAGCTTTCAACAAATGATAAAATCCAAAGGGAAACAACTTACCTTTTGCTTTTTGAAGAGCTTCCGAGAAATCAGGCATGACAATACTGAACGCAATTACTTTACCGTTTTTGTCTTCAATAAAAGCAATGTATTCCGGATTGACAAACGGAATGTATTTCTTTTTAAAATACTCTTGTTGTCTTTTAGAAATAGGCACAAACGAAGCTAAACGAGCGTAGGTTGTATTAAATAATTCAAACATGCGATCTACATACGGTAAAATTTCGTTCGTATTTTTAAACGTAATTGTTTTGAGTTGGTAGCGGGTTTTAATTAATTCGGCTGCTTTGGCAAATGTTTCTTCTTTTACATCTGCAAAGGAGAAGACACTTTCAAAAAATTCTTTTTCTTTTACAAATCCTAATTGCTCCAAATGGTCTTTGTAGTACGGATAATTGTACCAAGTTATCATATTTCCGGGTCGGTCATAGCCTTCTACAATGATTCCCACTTTGTCTAAGTTTGAAAAGCCCACAGGACCTTCAATCATTTCTAAATTATTTTTTTGTCCTAGTTCGTATACTTTTTCCAAAAGAGCTTTGGTCACTTCTACATCGTCAATCACATCCCACCAACCAAAGCGGACTTTATTTTTCTTCAATATATTTACTTCTTCCCAATTGATGATGGCGGCTAATCTTCCCACAATTTTATTGTCGCGATAGGCTAAATAAAAATAAGCTTCTGCATTATCGAATACCGGATTTTTACTTTTATCAAAAGTTTCCAATTCATCGTTAATCAACGGCGGAATCCAATATGAGTGATTTTTATATAAAGAAAAAGGAAACGTTACAAAGTCCTTTAATAATTTTTTAGTGGTGGCTTCTACAATTGTAATCATGTCAAAATTCTTCTTCTAATCTTTTTTTGGTTTCCTCTTTTTGTTTGTCTCTTTTTTTATCGCCTTTAGTTTTGCCTTTCTCTTTTTCTTTTTCTTCGTCTTTCACTTCAATTTTTACAGGCTTGTAGTTTTTATCAAATCGCCAAGAAAAGCCAATGCCACCATATACAATTTCTGGCGTATCCTTAAAATTTCTGCTTATAGAAGCATCAATTTGAATGTTTTGCTTAATTAAATACGCCGCACCACAAGTAAAAATATTATCGGAATAATAATCACCTTGGATGCCTTTATCCTCTAAAAAACATGACCATCGTTCATTGATGCCATAGGTCAAGGTTGCAATAAAACCATAGTTTTTGTATGCTGAAATAAAGTCATTATAAAAAATATTTGTAACTAATACCACGTATGGATTGAGTTGCTGTTGTGTGATGATCATAATTCTTGGCCCAAATACGGGTTCGTTGGGGTAATTGTAAGTATCACCAATATTAAAATTCACACCTGCATAGCCCGAAACTGCTGGCAGCAAACGTCTCCATTTAAATTTGTTATTGGCTTTCCAACTGTGAATATCTAATTTTTCTTCGTAATTTTTAAAAGGATCCCAAATTAAATATTTTGCTCCAAATGTCAGCTCTTTGATACCGGTGCGAATTTCATCTGTCAAAGGAGCCGTATATTGGTCACCTTGAAAACCCGTGTTTAAGATAAATTCTAATTCTTCAAGGAAGTAACCAAATCTAAAATCCATTGTTAAACCCAAACCTTTGATTTGGTTTTTGAGTAGGCTGTGTTGTTCATCGATGTAATAGGTTCCGGCTTCCAATTGGAAAACCGATTTTCCTACTGAATAGGCAGTCATCGACTCACCGGGTCTATTGGAATTGATGACATCTGTAAACTGTGGAAAACAGTCAGCAGAGTAACCGATTATCAGTAGTAGCAGTGTTTTTTTTAAGTTATTCATAAGTTGAGTAGGTTTATGGGACGCTAGTAACAACCAAAAATAGTCTTTTTTATTATTTATTTATGAAACAACCTATATTTTTGAATGGTGGATTTCTTATTTTTACCAAAATATTTGAATATGCAGACGGCATCAGTACCCGGTTTTATCAGAACCATTCTTATTGTTATTTTAATTTATTACGCCTTTAAAATATTGGCACGCATTTTTTTACCATTTTTGATGCGTAAAATGATGCAGAAAGCCGGAGAAAATCTCCAAAAGCAAGCCGAACATTTCCAACAGCAACAAAGTCAGCAACAAGCCACTCCTAAACAAGAAATGCCCAAAAGTAAAAAGCAAGTAGGCGAGTATGTTGATTTTGAAGAAGTTGACTAAACCTAACCAAGATTCTTTTTTTATGAAGTATACCACTAAATTAGTTCCTCATTTGTTAGCTCTTGTGGGGTTTGTTATTTGTTCACTTATTTATTTTTATCCGATTTTACAAGGAAAGCAAATCTCTCAATCGGATATTGTGCAATACACCGGAATGGCGAAAGAACAAAATGATTTCAGAGCCACCACCGGCGAAGAACCGTATTGGACCAACAGTGCTTTTGGTGGCATGCCCACGTATCAATTAGGTGCAAAATACCCGAATAATTACATTAAATCACTGGATTCTGCCTTGCGTTTTCTTCCTCGTCCTGCGGATTATTTATTTTTGTATTTCCTCGGATTTTATATTCTTTTAATAGTTTTAAAAGTCGATCCGCTCAAAGCTTTTTTTGGTGCATTGGCGTTTGGTTTTTCTACCTATTTAATCATTATTTTAGGTGTCGGCCATAATGCAAAAGCTCATGCAATTGCTTATATGCCTTTGGTTGTTGCAGGAGTTCTGTTGGTGTTTCAAAAGCGATTTTTTGCCGGAGGTTTGCTCACAATGGTTGCTGCAGCGTTAGAAATTCAAGCCAATCACTTTCAGATGACGTATTATTTACTCATTTTATTATTGGCGATTTCTGTGTATTACGGATTCAAGTACATCAAAGCGAAAGATTTTAGAGCGATTGGAATTGCCTTTGGCATTTTTATACTCGCAGGGATTTTAGCAGTAGGAGCAAACGCAACCAATTTATTAGCCACAGCCGAATATACTGAATTTAGTACCCGTGGCAAAAACGAACTGACCCTTGGTCCGGATGGTGAAAAAGTTACCGATAAGTCAGGCATGTCCTATGATTATATCACGGAGTACAGCTACGGAATTGCGGAGAGTTTGAATTTGATTGCTCCTCGGTTATTTGGTGGTGGGAATTCGGAAAAATTAGGTAAAGGAAGTAATTTATATGAGTATGCATTAAGTTTAGGTGCGTCTGAAGCAGAGGCAGAAGAATTTTCAGCTGAGGCTCCCACTTATTGGGGAGATCAACCCATTGTAGCCGCACCCGCTTACATTGGAGCCGTTGTTTTTTTCTTGTTTATTTTAGCTTTGTTCGCTGAAAAGCGAAAAATAAAATATGCTTTTTTAGCGGCTGCAATCATTTCGCTTTTTCTGTCTTGGGGTAAAAATTTTCCAGGACTTACCAATTTTTTCATCGATAACATTCCGTTGTACAATAAATTCCGTGCCGTTTCATCCATCCAAGTAATTCTTGAATTATGTGTTCCAGTTTTGGCGGTAATGGGATTGTATTCCTTTTTTAAATTGGAGAATGAGGAGCGTAGAAAAGGCTTATTGTATGCGTCAGGAATAAGTATAGGATTGGTTTTATTTCTTTTTGGTTTTAAGGGATTGTTTGATTTTGCAGGTGGTAACGACGGATATTACAGTCAGGCCTACGGTGAAATAGGACCAGGGTTTGTAGAAGCTTTGCAAAAAGATCGTGCCGACATGTATACAGCAGATTTAATGCGTAGCGGATTTTTAATTCTGCTGGTTGCCGGTATTTTATGGTTGTACATCAAAGAAAAGTTATCTCAAACAGTTGCAATCATTGCGATTGGTTCAATCATGGTGCTGGATTTGGTAGTTGTGGATAAAAAGTATGTGAACGCTTCTGACTTTGTCAGTGCCCGAGAAGTTCAAATGCCGTTTCAAGCAACGCCGGCTGATTTAGAAATTCTGAAAGACGAAGACCTGCATTACCGCGTGTTTGAACCACAATCAGGAATGTCTGGTGCTCGTGCCTCTTATTTTCATAAAGCAATTGGTGGATATAGTGCCGTGAAACCGCAAAGAGTCCAACAATTGTATGATTATCAAATTGCCAAAAACAACATTCAGGTTTTGAATATGTTGAATGTGAAATATGTCCTACAAACTACCGAAGAGGGCCAACCTATTCCGTTACAAAATCCGGACGCAAATGGCAATGCTTGGTTTGTTGAGAAAATAATTAGAGTAGAATCAGCCGATGAAGAAATGAAGGCTTTAGACAGTTTAAAAACGAAAGATGAACTTGTTATTAATTTGAAAGAATTTGGTACAATTTTTAAAGGAACTGCTACTTTACATGAATTAAAAAGAGATTCTCTAGCTAAAATTGATTTGATAGAGTATAAGCCAAACCATTTAATATACAAATCGACAAATTCAAATGATGGTGTGGCCGTTTTCTCGGAAATTTATTATCCAAAAGGTTGGAAAGTGACCATCGATGGAAAAGAAGCTGAAATGTTCCGTGCCAACTATGTTTTAAGAGCTTTACAGATTCCGGCAGGTAAACATACCATCGAATTCAAATTTGAACCGGAAGTGGTGAAAAAAGGAAGTTCAATTGCGTTGTTTAGTTCCATTGGAATGTTGTTGCTTTTGGTTGGCGGGATATATTTTGAATTTAAAAAGCGTTCAAAAGAAGTCAAATCATAACATACTTTTTTAGTTGTATATTTGATTGAATTTAACACATGATGAATAAAGCTGTTTTAAATCACGGAAACCCTAAGGAATTGGAGGCAAAGCGAATAGCTGAAATCAAATCACTTTCCTATGCTGAACGATTAGAACGCTTAATGGCCATTATAGAAGTTTCGTATGCTTTAAAGAATGCACGCAAAAAACGAAAATGATTACGTGGTTTGTCATTTCGACGAAGGAGAAATCTCATCAAGTGAATTAGATTATGAGATTCCTCCTGCGTCGGAATGACAAAACAAAAATGTATTCATTTTTTTTAATACTCCCATGATTTTTAATTTTTATCTCACGGCAATTTACAATAAACTAAACTTCAAATCTTGCAACCAACTATAAAAAAAATACTAATAGTTACCTATTACTGGCCTCCAGCCGGTGGTCCCGGTGTTCAACGATGGTTGAAGTTTGTGAAATATTTACCCGATTTTGGAATCCAACCCATTGTTTATATACCCGAAAATCCAACGTACCCGATTGTTGACGAACAATTAGTGGCGGAAGTTTCTAAAGACGTTATAATTGTAAAACAAAAAATTAAAGAGCCGTACCGATTGGCTGCTTTTTTTTCTAAAAAGAATACGCAAAAAATCAGTTCCGGAATTATTCCCAATAAAAAGAAACAAGGATTCATGGAACGATTGCTGCTTTGGGTTCGCGGTAATTTATTTATTCCCGATGCACGGGTTTTGTGGGTGAAACCTTCAGTTGCATTCTTAGAAACGTATATGAAAGAACATTCCATCGATGTTTTAATTACTACAGGTCCGCCTCACAGTTTACATTTAATTGGCTTAGCCTTACAAGAAAAAGTAGGCGTAAAATGGGTAGCCGATTTCCGTGATCCGTGGACAACGATTGGTTACCACAAAGATTTGAATCTTTCGCCAAAAGCGGAACAAAAACACAAACAATTGGAACGTACAGTTTTGCAGAAAGCCGATTTGATTTTGGTTACCAGTCCAACCACTCAAAAAGAGTTTCAAGCCATTACTCTACAACCAATTGAAGTCATCACCAATGGTTATGATACCGAAAAAATTGACAAACAACCATTGGACGAGAAATTTACGTTGGCTCACATTGGTTCACTGTTGTCGGAACGCAATCCAAAAATATTGTGGAAAGTTTTACAAGAGTTATGTAATGAATACCCACAATTTAAAGCCGATTTTCAATTAAAATTAATCGGGAAAGTCAGCCAGGAAGTTTTAGATTCTTTACAAGAATTCCACTTAATTGATCATCTAACTAATTTGGGTTATTTATCACATTTAGAAGCGGTTACCGAGCAACGAAAATCGCAAGTCTTACTTTTAATTGAAATTGACCGACTAGATACCCGCTGCATTATTCCCGGAAAGTTATTTGAATACCTAGTTTCTGAACGACCAATTATCGGTATTGGTCCGAAAGATTCCGATTTTGCAACAATCCTAAAAGAAACCAACACCGGCGTATTTTTTGAATATGCAGAACAAGAACGTTTGAAAGCATTGCTTTTATCCTATTACCATTTATATTTGGAAAAGAATTTGAAAGTCAATCCGGTTGGATTACAACAATACAGTAGAAAGAGTCTGACTGAAAAGTTGGTTCAGACTATTCAGAAAATCTAAAGTACGTATCAAAAATATGGGAATCGTCCTTAAACAATCGGCAACTAATACGATCATGACCTTTATTGGTTTTGCGATTGGTGCGGTGAATGCATTGTTCATGTATACCCATTTTTTAGGTGAAGATTATTACGGACTGACCGCATTTTTACTTTCATCGGCCAATATTGTTATGCCATTGATGGCGTTTGGCATCCAAAACACATTGGTGAAATTTTATTCAACCCACACATCGGAAGAGGATAAATCACGGTTTCTGAATTTTGTTTTGGTGTTGCCGTTGGTTCTAATTGTTCCACTATTTATTGTGTTGTATGGTTTTTACAATCCGCTTGCTTCGCTAGTATCGCAAGAAAATCCGATTATTTACGATTATGCATGGATTATTCCTTTGATTGCTTTATTCATGGGCTATTTTGAAATATTTTACGCTTGGGTAAAAGTCCATTTGAAATCTGTTTTCGGGAATTTTATCAAGGAAGTGTTGCTGCGAATATGTATTTCTTTATTCTTGTTTGCCGTCTATTTTGATTGGATTTCCAAAATTCAATTTGTTTACAGTTTGGTTTTTATTTATGCAACAATGATGCTTTTAATGGCTGTGGTCGCATTTAAAGTCCGCAAACCGCAATTCCATTTAAAATTTCCAAAACAAAAAAAGGAGATTATCGTGTATTCATCCTTTATCATTTTTTCTTCAAGTGTCGCCATGTTGTTATTGGACATCGATAAGTTCATGATTGGACAATACATTCCTTTAAAAGAAGCAGCCTATTATTCAGTTGCCATTTTTATTGCGTTGACCATTTCCGTTCCGATGCGTGCGATGCATCAAATTACGCATCCGATTACCACCGATTTAATGGCGAAAAATAAGTACGATGAGTTAAATGATTTGTATAAAAAAACGGCCATTACCCTTCAAGCGGTGGGCGGATTTATCATGGTGTGTATTTTGGCAAATATTCACGACGTATATGCTCTCTTACCCGAAAAATATAGCGGAGGAATTTCAGTTGTCTTTATCATTTCAATTTCCAAGTTTTTTGATTTGATGCTGGGAAATAACAATTCCATTATTTTTAATTCTAATTATTACCGAACGGTTTTAACTTTGGGGTTGGGACTGGTCATAGTTACCGTTTCGCTGAATATGTATTTTATACCAAATTATGGGATTGAAGGAGCGGCTTTTGCGACATTAATCTCGATTGGATTGTACAGTTTAGCTAAATTTATGTTTGTTGTTTTCAAAATGAATTTATTTCCGTTTACCGGAAAAACAGTTGTTTCCTTGGTAATTATCGCTTTTACTTTTGCTTTGTTTTATTTCTGGTCGTTTCCGTTGCATCCAATTTTGAACATTATTTTAAAGTCGGCACTCATCGCTCAATTTTATTGGATTCTGAACTATAAGTTAAAGATATCACCGGACATCAACTTATTTATTCAAACCGTTTATTCAAAAGTTAGAAGCTGAAGGAAGTACTTTTCATTCTGAGGAATTTCGTTTATATTTGTTTAAATTTAAAAATAACTCACAATGAAAAAACTAACAGCACTTTTTGTATTTGGATTATTCTTTTGTATCACCAATGTTTTTGGTCAAGCCCGTCATGAATTAAACTTTGGAGTACTTGGAGCCAACTATGAAATACCCGTTCATAAAGATATCACTATAGCTCCCGGAATCGGTACCAACCTCGATTTAGATTGGTTGAATATAGGCGTAAAAGGAAATTATTATTTTGATAACTTATTTGGTCTTTCTGACCCTGCATGGGATGTTTACGGCGGTTTGAATGCAGGCTATTCTGTTTACATGGGGGATAATGATAAAGACAATGAAAGTGATATTGATTTAGGTTTACAAATTGGAGGTCGTTGGTTTTGGAATGATAAATGGGGAGTTTACGTAGAATTTGCAGGTGGAAATGTTTCCGGACTTTCACCAATGATTGGGGTTACTGTGAAGATGTAAATCTATAATTAACCCTTGAAGTAAATTAAAAAAACCACGTGATTATGTTTTCATGTGGTTTTTTTAATTTAAAGTTGCTATTTTTTTTCAGTTACCTATAAAAGAAAAGTCCTGCTCGTTGGGGAACTCGCAGGACTTAATCAACCAAACTTAACTAACTCTAACATTTTTATTTATCTTCTTCTT
Source organism: Flavobacterium sp. (assembly GCF_044371705.1). Classification (GTDB taxonomy): domain Bacteria; phylum Bacteroidota; class Bacteroidia; order Flavobacteriales; family Flavobacteriaceae; genus Flavobacterium. The sequence goes on from NZ_JBILTE010000069.1 coordinate 10,038, forward strand.
TCAACGCTTTTGTACCATCTGCTCGGTAGTAATAGTAACTATTGTCGTTGTAAGTTGTTCCATTTTGATAGGCGTAATCGCTACTTCCGTAATATGTGGTGGTGGTAAATCCGGCATTGCCTCTTCTGTAATTTACTTGACCAATCATTTGAGCAATTTGTCCTCTTCTGTTATAAGCAATTTGCATGCCACCAATTTGAGTTAAAGCAAAATTGTTGTATCTCATATAAATGCTTCCAATGCGTGTGACTCTGTTGAATTGATCGTAGTTGATAAACGTGTTACCCACTCTTCGCACTCTACCAAAACTATCGTGTTCAATGCGGACTCCGTAGTTAACAGCTACAGCAGAATTTCCTCGGGCAGAAGCACCTCTTCTATAAAAATAGCCACCATGGCTGTCTTGTGGACGTGTATTGAAATCGAAATCTCCATTTAGGAAAACAAAGAACTCAATGCCTCGTTCCATAAATACGATTGGTTCAGCGTCCATATAATGAACTGCGGCTCCACGTGTTCTGTCAAAAGCAACTGCACGTTCGTCAGTTGTTGCAAAAGCCAAACTTCCAACCAGTAAGTTTGCGGCTACTAAAAGGGTAATTTTTTTCATGACACATTCGATTTAAAAGTTATCCTCTGAAATTTAAATCGGAAGCTTTTTCCGTTTGTTTCAGATTCTTGTTTAGCTATTTTCAATTGCTGTGCCAGAAAGTAAAAAGCGTGTGTGAATGAGTTGTTAATGATTTTTAACTGGTTGAATAATAGATTTTTAACTATTAAAAAATGGCTTTGGAATGGGGACAATTTTTAAATATTGAATTCAATCGTGGTATTATTTAATAGTGATGAAGGTGGATGAAATAAAAAAAAGCTGAGAAGTACTTTTAAGTGAATGTTTTACCACCCGAAAGGATTCGGGCGGGAGCGGTGACTTTGGAGAGCCTTGGTACTTTTAAATATTTAAAATATAGTTATTTACAGCTAACATGGTTCGTTGGAATTAGTAGATTTAGCCAAGCCTATATCAAATAAAGGATAAAATTATGTTTAATATGTAGTGAAAAAAATAATTATTTTCCACTTAGAAATTTAACACTGTAATCAAACGCTTGATTTATTACAGGATGAGCTGCAGGCCAATAAACGCCAAAATGATCTTCATCTTTAATGGTAACTAATTCATTTTTAATTTTTAATAAATTTAGTTTTTTACTGAAATCAACACCTTGTGGTAATAAGATATCTTTTTCATTGACCACAATTAAACAAGGTGAAAAAACTGAAAAATCATTCGCAGTTATTGGCGAGACCAGCTCGTTGTTAGGATCCGCTCTCGACAAATACCATTCAATAACTAATTTGTAGAAGTCGTCATTAGTCTCTCTTAAATCAAATGCAGGATTAATGTAAACTACTTTATCAATTGCCTGTGAAAGTTTTTGATTCTTGATTTGTATTTGTAATGCTGCTACTAGTAAACATCCACCGCTATCAGATACTATTGAAATTGGTGCTTTTTTTCCTCCGATACTTATTTGATTATTGATTATCCAAGAATAAATAGCAACCACATCTTCTAAACTTTTTGGATATGGATTTTCAGGAGCTTTTCGATAGTCGAGAGCAACTACAATAGAGTTGGTGGCATTCGCAAGTCTCCTTGATATATTTTCATGGGTTTCTAAATCTCCTGCAACTAGTGCACCTCCATGAACGTTGTAAATGATAGGTAACTGTTGTTCGGAAGACGGATAGTAAATTCTAACCGGAACTTCGTTAACTACTTTATTTTCAATTTTAAAAATATTTTCTGGGGTAATATTCAATGATTTTATGCCTTCTGAAATCATTTGGCGAACTATTTCAGGAGTCGGCTGAGCAATTATAATTCCAGAAATCAATAGGAATAGTGATAAAAATAAATACTTCATAGAGCAAAGATTAATTGTTATGAATAAGGTTACAACTAAGTCAAGTTGGTTGCAATCATTTGTAAACCATGTTTTTAAAACGTAAATGTAAGAAATAGGAAGTAAACTTTGGTAGACTTTTTGAAAAAAATCTAGAGAAAATTGCATAACCTCCACCCGCGGATACATGCGTCTCGCTCGTAAACACAATCTAATTCAAAGCAATCTCTAAAAAGTTTGGTTATCATTTAGATAATTCTTGTACGGGTATATTTCTAATTGCCTTTTAATTATAATGACATTGCTTGGTTCGACAATGAGTCGTTTTCCAAAGATAGAAAATTTAATTTTGTTATTTGTACGAGCGAGACGCTCGCACGAGCGGGGTTGTTTTTTATACCATCTGCCGCCATTAGTTTCAGTTGGGTAGTGACACTAACCAACTGATTATTCTCTTTTTTTAGTTTGGCTTTTAGGTATTTCCAATAGTTGCGGACTTTGGTATAATCAGCTTCTTCGTTCAGCACGCCCACAATATCCAAAACACTAAACCACCATTTGGAGTATTCATCATCCCAAACGGCACGTACTTCACGGTCATCAAAAAAGCGAATTGATATTTTAAGTTGTTCTGTCATTCTTCAATGTTTATTTACTCTATAGCTCATTAGGTGACAAACTCCGAAGTCAGGAGACTTCGGGGAGCCTTGGATATTTTATCAAAATATAAATATCAAGAATTGTTAAAGTCGAAAATAAAATAATCGCAACCCAGAACCCCCAAAGTCTTTC
>NZ_JBILTE010000070.1:0-12737 GCF_044371705.1 Flavobacterium sp.
TCAGAAGAAATAGATATTCCATTTATTGCTGAACGAATCCAAGCTGCTTATGACTATTTTTTCCCAAAATTAGATGACGTTTTGTTTGAATTATTGCTGAAAATGGAGGAAGTCGTCCGTCGCAAACGAGTCAAAGAATTTTATGCCGAGCTATATGAATTGGAAGAAAATTTAACCAAAGCCATACTGCAATTGTTCAAAGCATTAAAAGTGGTGGAAATACTATCAGAAGGGAGAGAAATCAACAAAGAAAACCTCAGTTCCGAGTCGATTAGAAATTATCGAAACAAGAAAATCGAAGCAGTACAAGCACATTTCAAAACTTTAAAAACAGAACTAATCGAAGAGGATGAACGTGATTTCGACCCTTATCACTACTTGCCAAAAAGTAAAAAGGCAAAAATAAAATCTGCCACACCCAAAAAATCAACCGTTCAGGAAACCTATGAATTGTGGCAGCAGAAAAATTCGGTGCATGACATTGCTAAAATTAGGGTTTTAACCACGCAAACCATTTACGGACATTTAGGAAAATTGATTCAAGCAGGAACAATTACCTTAAACGAGGTACTTCCCGAAGACAAAATCAACCAATTATCCAAAGCATTTGAAGGCTATACAGAAGAAAGTCTCAATGCTTTAAAAGAGAAAGTAGGTGCTGAATTTACTTGGGAAGAATTACGATTGTTTAAATCGAGTTTGTGATTGTAATTATATTAGATTGGTTATCAAAAATAATTTTTGAAAATTACAGACCTAAGCGATAAAGAACAAATCAAGTAAATTAGTTGAATAATAGAATTGAAAATGTCAAGTTAAAGACATTGTTAATATTAAATTATCCAGAATCTTTTATTTTGTTTTTTATTGAACTAATTTAAATGTTAAATGTTTTGGTTTTAACAAATATTTTCTTGGTTAATTAATTTCGATTAATTAATTTTAAAATAATCACTAATGTCTTTCAAAAAAATCAATTTAACGCTGGCTAAAAAATTGAAAAATTACCTTTTTTTGTGTCTTGTTTTTTCAATATTCTTTTTCACAAGTAGTTGTACAAAAGAAGATTTTACTGAAGAAATAAAAGACGAAGTAACCAATACACCAAATTCAATTACCGGAAAACATTATCAAGGCAAAGAAGCTTTTAATTTTGTTAACGAGAAAAAGTTAAATGAAATTATTGGGTCAGGTCAATATAGAGATGAATATGCCTTTACAATTGATTATTCGGAAGTTATTCAAGTGATTGAAGAAAATGTTGGAGAGAATATAACAATTAGAGTTAATCATCCCAATCAAAAACCTTTTATGTTCTATAATTTGGTGATTTCTACTTCGCTAAATGGAACAACTGCAAGGTTATTAGAGTATACAATGACACCTCGTTTTTTTAATAGTTATTCGCGTGGACTTACAACTATTCAAGAGTTTGAAGGACTAGTTCTCTCACAATTAATGTATACATCCTATCCGTGCGAAGACGAGGAAGACGAAATGCTTATCATTGCTCCTTATGGTGATTATAATTTGGTTAATCCCACCACTGGAACAACAAGCGGAATAAATCTTATCAACACAGGTTTTCTTTCTGGAAGTTATTCTGGAACAACGTTTAGCGGTACATCACCAGCAAGTCCCGGGTCAGGAGGAGAAAACGACCCATCTACGTTTCCAAATTTTACAGATGGGTTAGGCAACTTTTTTAATTCTGTTGGTTCTGCATTTAGTGATGCCTATGAATGGACAGGAAACACCATCAGAACAATTTTTAGATGGATTCGTAATTTATTTTGTGGTTCCTGTAGCCCTAGGTCAAGTATGGCTAGAGGACCTGCAGATCCAATTATTATTATTGATGACAATGCACCTCCTGCAACTACCCCCACACCACTAGAACCATGTGATTGGTTTTACTCCAATTTTGCATTGTTTCAAGTCAATACATTAGTTGGATACAACCCTAACAATGATTTAACACCTGAAGTTTTGAATTGGTGGGATAATATTGCAACAGATCCTACTAAAGTATCGCTTTTGAATTATTTGAATAGTGAGCCTTTTATAAATCAAAACACTTGGCAAGTTTTTTTTCAATTAGTGAATTATTTATTGGGCGGTGGGAATCAAAATTTCGCAAATGATATAATTAATTATTTACTACACTATGATGATGTAAACATTGTAGAAGTTGATTTGAATAATAGAATTTTAATTGACGAATCTTTCAAAAATAATGTAAAGGCTTATTCTACTTACAATAAATTAAAACAAACCAATACTTTTAGTCAGTTATTATTAAATTTTGAAGGTGACAACTCCTTAATACCTCTAACATTTAAAGTTGGTAATGTTGCAAACTGTGCAGGCAACGGTGACCCCAATGGTTGCACACAATTAAAGTATGATCAATTACCAAATGGAAATGCAATAAATGGTGTAATAACTATAACTATTGACGAAAACTATATAAATTCTCAAAACACGCCTATTTTATTGTTAGGAAAAACGATTGTTCATGAAGCAATTCATGCTAATATTTCATATTATATATATGTTATTGAATCAGGGGGCGATCCAAACAATTCAAATTTTACAACTGCATATGAAGCATATAGAGCTACAAAGGGGTGGCAACATAACTATATGGCCAATTTCTATCTTAATACAATGCAAGATGCATTAGCTCAATTACATCCTTTAATTGGTGACCAAACATTCATTAATTATATGAATAATTCTTTCCCAAATATAGACTGGTATGATTTTTATTTAAAAATAAGTATTTCAGGATTACACAACACTACCTATTACAATAATTTGCCCCAAGAGGTAAAAGACTTGATAAATATTTATCTTTACGATACAAGAGCAAACTCAATCAAAACAATCTCAAACTGATGAATTTATATAAAAACATAATTTACAGTATTTTATTCTTAAGTTTTAATTTTTCAGTCGCTCAAAAAAGAGACACTTTATATCTTTTACTTAAAAAAGATTATGAAAGAGTTATTAGATTGGAGTTTAAAAATTGGATTGGAATTAATGATACAGATAATACAAATAAAAATGAGATAATTTATTATAAAGTAACTAAATCCAAAAAAAAGAGTGAACAATCTGATTTATATTATGATTTTACCTTTTTTAATCAAAAATCAACACTGTATAAAGAAAAAGACCGACCTCCCTTAAAATTGTACAAAAATAAACGTTTTTTAAAAAAGATTAAATCAAAGACAATTCCAATGTCAAAAATTGTTGAGTTAGATTATTTAGAAGTGCTTGAAAAATATAGAAACGACAATTATGTGTTTTTTTTAATTGATGAAGCTGATTTTAAAGGAAGGAAAATTATTATTAGGGAAGTAATTATTGTTTTCCCCTAGAACCCTATAGAATTGGAAAAAAATTAACTTTTTTATTCATTTGTATCGTCCTAAACCAAGTTTATAAATCAACTCAACAAATAAACCGCACCAACCGCCACAATAAAATAAATAACAATCGTTCGTGCACCATCGTAATCTTTGGCTAATCGTTGTCCGAAAAGCAAAAGCAATAAGGTCACGCAACTTAAAATTGCGGCATAAAAACCATAGGTTCGATCGCCATTTTGCAGTAAATTAAAAATACCGGCAATAGCAAGAACACCAATTGATAATTCTAAAACCAGGATAATTCCCAAAGCATGTGGAACTAAATTTTTTAAGACGGTTTTCGAAAAATGGCCTTTTAACCAAGTAACATTGTCTTTCCAATAAAAAAGTTTGTCGTAACCGGATTGAACAAAAGTGATGGTTAAAAAAAGCAGGAGTAAAATTGAGGCGGGATTATTCATAGTCTTTATTTTTTATGAATTAAACGGGTTAGCTTGATCGATAAGTCAGTCAAAATTATTTTCGGATTGCCATTGCGTTCAATGTGATAAATAGCATCGGAAAGCTCTTTATAAATTTCAATAATGTTGTTTCCGTTAACAAAGGGTGCAAAATTCTCGAGTTTGAATTTTTCAACCTTTGGTTCAATATATACCAATGATGTTGCCTGATAGTTTAATAACAAGGCCTGGCGAAACATTTCGGTGCAATAGGTTAAAAATTTCTTTTGTGTTTCACGTCCTAATTTCGCAATTTCTTCGCTCCAAAGAACTAAATCTTGAATAGCAGAAGCATTTCCTTTGGCACGAAATGCCGCACGAACCCACAAAACAAACCACTGCTCAAAAGGTAATTCTTCATTGTCATCGCTCAATAATTTTAGAGCAAAATTGAAGTTTCCTTGAGCCTGATGGGCAATTTTTGTCGCTGTTTTTATGTCCAAACCTTTTCTTTTAACCAATTCTTCAGCGATTAATTTCTCAGGAATAGCATTAAAATGCAATACCTGACAACGCGATCGGATGGTTTGAATAATGTCTTCCTCATTTTCCGAAATCAAGATAAAAACGGTCTTTTCTAGAGGTTCTTCCAGAATTTTTAAAATTTTGTTGGAAGCTTCAATATTCAATTTATCTGCCATCCAAATAATCATCACTTTAAAACCGCCTTCATACGATTTTAAAGCTAGCGTTTTTAAAATTTCTTGTGCATCCCCAACCCTAATTTCACCCTGTTTGTTTTCTACATTCAACTGTTTGAACCAATCAAACAGACTCCCGTAAGTATTATCGGTTAAAAACTCTTGCCAATCTTTAAGAAAATCGATGCTTTTTGGTTTCGATTTTACATCATCAGTTGTAACGGTGGGATAAATAAAATGCAAATCAGGATGAGCAAAATGACTGAATTTTAAATTACACGCTTCGTTTCCTCCTGAATTTTCCCCATTGCTATTTCCACACAATAGATATTGAGCATACGCAATAGCCATCGCCAATGTGCCACAACCTTCCGGCCCAATAAACAATTGAGCATGGGGAATTCTTCCCACTTCGACACTTTTTGTCAAATGGTTTTTGATGAGTTCTTGACCTACTATTTCAGAAAAAAGCATAAAGCAAATATAAATTAAAAAAAGAATGATTGAATCAAACAAAATTTGGTTTTTTAAACCGACTTGTTTGCAAAAACAATTAAATTTGTTGAAACGTCTTTAATTACTTTTTAATTATATCAATGGTAAGAAAAAAAATCACCACCTCGATAGTTGTTTTTTGTATACTAAATGTATCTTTTATTGCGGATGCTCAAGTTTCAAAATCATTCCAGCCAAGATTTCAATCCTATGTAAAAGGCAATATTGTAAGTGTCTCAAATTCAATAGTGAATAGAAATGATGGTTCAGGAAATTCCAATGATGTTTATTCTGAAATTGGAAGAGACGCAAAGTTAAATGATGAATTTGTAATGGAATATATTGACATTGATAACGATTCTAAAACTTTTTCCTCAAGTAGTGCCGCTTTAAAAATAGAAAATGCTAAAGCGGCTAGAATTCTTTATGCCGGACTTTATTGGTCGGCTACCTATAAATTTGAAAAGGGAAAACAAAAAAAAAATAAGAAGTTTATTGCCGTAGATAAAAATAGAGAAACATTTGAAACGATATTGTTAAAAATGCCCAATCAAGAGAGTTATCTCGAAATAAGCGGAGAAATTATTTTTGACGGAATTAACGAAGAAGCTTTCAGCGAAAGTGCTCCATATGCGGCATATGCTAATATTACCAAAGAACTTCAAAAACTCGAAAACCCAAACGGCAATTACGTTGTTGCAAATATTAAAGCAACGAACGGCACCATTAGTGGAGGTGCTTCAGGAGGGTGGACAATGGTAATTGTTTATGAAAACGAGGAAGAAACCGGAAAATTCATTACTACTTACGATGGTTTTGCAGGAGTTACAGAAAAGTCAATCGAAATTGAATTTTCAGGATTTCAAACATTACCAGAAGGTGAAGTTAAAGCTCAATTATTGGGTGCTGCATTGGAGGGAGACAGAAATTTAAAAGGAGATGAATTACTTTTTAAATCTGCTGAAAATCAAAATTTCACACCGTTAGAAAATGCATTGCGAGAGAAAAATAATTTTTTTAATAGCTCAATATCTAATGAAAACGCTTCAATTTCCGAAAGAAATCCAAATAGTACAAATACTCTTGGTTATGATTCGTTTGTAATCTCAATTAGTAATCCGAATAATGCAGTGATTGCCAATAATACGAAGGAAGCAATCATTCGATTGAAATCAACTGGTGATCGTTACTTCTTTTTCTTTTGTGCACTGAATATTGAGGTAGTAGATCCTAATAAATTGTTGGAAGTAGCAAAGGCAGAGGACAGTGTTACAAAAGAAACGGAAATAAATGAACCAAAGCTTATCGTTTCACAAATACCACAACCGGATAAAAATTCCAGAATAGAACCTATTCAATCACCTTCAATTACAATTGATTCTGAAAAAAAGGGATATTATTTAATTGCTAATGTTTTTAGAATTCCAAGTAATGCGGATCGATTTGTTAAAAGACTGAAAGATAAAGGAATAGATGCGGGTTATTTTATCAACCCAAATAACAATTACCGGTATGTTTATGTAAGTAGCCATGAATCATGGAATGAAGCAAGTGAAATGTATTTTTCAAATGCAAACAATCGTTATTTTGACCATTTGTGGATTATGACAATAAATGTCAATTAAAATTTTAAAAAACAATGAGTGCCTGTATCTTTTAGTTGGCATTAGTTTTTAATCATGATTGTCAGACGGTGAATAATCTAGCGTGCAAACAGTTAAAATTAATTTACAAATAACTACTTTTGTAAAAACCAATAAAAAAAATGAAAACTTTAAACGACTTTAATTTTGCTTCAAAAAAAGCTTTAGTCCGTGTTGATTTTAACGTTCCGCTTGACGAAAATTTCATTGTGACCGATACCAACAGAATCGAGGCCGCAAAGCCAACAATTGATAAAATTTTAGCCGATGGAGGAAGTGTAATTTTAATGTCGCATTTAGGCAGGCCTAAGGGAAATCAAGATAAATATTCGTTAAAGCATATTGTTAAAACAACTTCGGAAGTTTTAGGAATTCCCGTAAAATTTGCAGCAGATTGTATTGGCGAAGTGGCCGAAAAAGCCGCCGCAAATTTAAAACCGGGAGAAGTTTTATTGTTGGAGAACCTACGTTTTTATCAAGAAGAAGAAGCTGGCGATGTTGATTTTGCAAAAAAATTAGCTTCATTAGGCGATATTTATGTGAATGATGCTTTTGGAACCGCTCACCGAGCTCATGCATCAACAACCATTATTGCTCAATTTTTCCCAACCAGAAAGTGTTTTGGATTGCTCTTGGCTAAAGAAATTGAAAGTTTAAATCGAGTTTTAAAAAACAGCGTGAAACCGGTAACAGCTGTATTAGGAGGCTCAAAAGTATCGTCCAAAATAACTGTCATCGAGAATATTTTAGACAAAGTAGATCACATGATTATTGGAGGAGGAATGACTTTCACTTTTATCAAAGCTTTGGGAGGAAAAGTGGGTAATTCCATTTGTGAAGATGATAAATTGCAATTAGCTTTGGATATTCTGCACATGGCCAAAGAAAAAAATGTACACATTCACATACCTGTAGATGTTGTTGCCGCAAACGCTTTTTCAAACGATGCTGAAACACAAATATGTGATGTACGTCAAATTCCTGACGGATGGCAAGGATTGGATGCAGGACCAAAATCGTTAGAAAATTTCAAAGAAGTGATTATGAATTCCAAAACAATTCTTTGGAATGGACCTTTAGGCGTTTTTGAAATGGAATCCTTTGCTAATGGTACCATTGAATTAGGAAATTATATTGCGGAGGCTACCAAAAATGGAGCATTTTCACTCGTAGGTGGCGGTGATTCAGTTGCAGCGGTAAAACAGTTTGGATTAGAACCAAAGATGAGTTATGTATCAACAGGCGGCGGAGCCATGTTGGAAATGCTTGAAGGCAGAGTTTTGCCAGGAATTGCTGCGATTTTAGATTAAATTTTCACATTTAACAATAATTAAACATTTTTTGTCGTTCGTATAAATTAAGTTTGTAATTCCCCAAATATCAGCAAACTAAATAATTAACCTAAAAAAGAATGAAAATACAAAATACCACATTAGCTTTGTTATCATTAGTGTCGGCAACTATTTTTGCTCAAGATACTGCGATAGTGACCACTAAAATAGCAGAGCAGCAACCAAAACTTACGTATCTTGATTCCATTAAAAAATCATTTATAAATCATGAATTGGCTACTTGTGTAGATGATCGAGTGATGAAAGAAATGATTAATCAGGATTTGTTTAACGAATTAACTTCAGATATTCAGTCGATAGATATAGACCAAAATGTGGATTATGATTTGTCAACGCAATTGTTGAAAGAGCGTTTAAAAATTCTGGACTCTAAATCAGATTTTCACATAGAATACAACAAAGGTTTAGAAAACATCATCAAACATTACCTGAAAAACAGAAAGAAATCGTATGAACGATTAATGGGACTTTCCCAATATTATTTTCCTGTTTTTGAGGAAAAATTAGCTAAATATAATGTTCCTCTCGAGATTAAATATTTGGCCATTGTTGAATCGGCATTAAATCCGAGAGCGGTTTCAAAAGCCGGGGCTACAGGCCTCTGGCAATTTATGTATGGAACAGGAAAACAGTACAATCTCGACATTAATACGTTTGTAGACGAACGAAGCGATTTATTGAAATCAACAGAAGCTGCTTGTCAGTATATGGTTAATATGTATGCAATCTTTGGTGATTGGGATTTGGTTTTGGCTTCTTACAATGCCGGACCGGGAAATGTTACCAAAGCCATCAGAAGATCAGGCGGCAAGCAAAATTATTGGAATATCAGACCTTATTTACCGAAAGAAACACAAGGGTATGTTCCGGCATTTATTGCTACCATGTACATTTACGAATTTCATAAAGAGCACGGAATTGTTCCTCAAAAAGCGGTCGTAAATACGTATGCAACCGATACTATTTTGGTTCGTAATAAAATGACTTTCAAGCAAATTTCAGACTTGTTGGATATTTCTGTAGCAGAATTGCAGTTTCTAAATCCATCTTTCAAAAGAGATTATGTGCCTTTTATGATTGATAAAAAGCACTACCTTCGTTTACCACTAGATAAAGTGGCCGTTTTTACCTCTAATGAAGATAAAATTTATGCCTATACAGAATATGATTTTAGTAAACGCGAAAAAGCATTTGCACCATCAAACGAAGTCGCTTCCTCCGATTCTATTTATTATTCAACACAAACCAAAACCAAATACCATACCGTAAGAAAAGGGGAGACCTTAGGGGGAATTTCAAATAAATACGGTGTTTCACTCGCGAATTTAAAAAAGTGGAATGGCTTAAAATCGAACAATATTGCTTTAGGCAAAAAGTTGAAAATTGTTTCTACTGAAAGCGTTGCAATTGTTCAAAAGCCAAAAGCAATTCCGGCTGTGCCAAAAGACACTTTGAGTCAACCTAAAATCACTACTTCAGATTCTTTAAAACAATATGTTGTTGTAAAAGGGGATAATTTGAATAGCATTTCCAAAAAATTTGATATCTCAACAGAAGAATTGAAAGATTGGAACAACATGGACAATGACAACATTTTAGTGGGAAGCAAATTGACAGTATCCAGTCTGAAAAGTACTCCAACGGATTCATTAAATTTCAATGAATATGTTGTTGGACAAGGTGATAATCTGAATACAATTGCCAAGAAATTCAATGTATCAGTCGAGGAGATCAAAAAATGGAATGATTTAGACTCGGAAGCATTAAAATATGGTACAACCTTAAAAATAGTTAAAACTGCCGAAAGTGAAACTGCCGTTGCTCAAGTTAAAACGCAAAAGCCTGATAAAAAGCAGAATTACAAAACAGAATCGATATATGTTGTAAAAAAGGGAGATTCTCTTTACAGTATTTCTCAAAAAATTCCAGGTGTAACAGTAGCCGATTTGAAAAAATGGAACGGTATTAGTGGTAAAAATATTCAACCGGGAATGAAACTCAAAATAAATGGTTAGATTCGCACATTGATTTTTAGTTTTTCCACTAACAATATACTCAATGAAAAAGTTTTCCATTCTTTTTTTGCTAGCCTTACTTAGTTTTTCTTGTAAAGAAGAAAAGAAAGTCCAAAACCTGAAAGCTTCGTCAGGAAAGATCAACACCTTGTCTGTAATTATTGCTAACCAGTTGTGGAGCGGTGAAGTTGGAGATACCATCCGTAACAAATTTGCTGCACCGGTTGATGGTTTACCCCAACAAGAACCGCTGTTCAACATTAGTCAGTATGATCCAAAACTTTTTGAAGGATTTATGACCAACAGCCGAAGCATTATGATTGTATCAAAAGCAGATACAAACCGTTTTGAAATTAAAACTAATGTATATGCTCAACCACAAAAAGTAGTATATATTTCAGGTCAAAATATTTCAGATATTGTTCAATTAATTGAAAATAACAGTGCTGAAATTATTAAATCAATAAAAGAGAGCGAAATTGCAGAAAATCAACGAAGAATCAAGCTTTCGTTGTTGAATGTTGATAAAATTAAAAAGAAATTTGGGGCCACTATCAATATTCCATCGGCCTATAAGTACATTATTGATGAAGAAAAGTTTTTTTGGATACGAAAAGAACTTCCGTCAGGTAATACCAGTATTTTAATTTACGAAGTGCCGATTTCGGATATCGAAAAAGACACCAATATTGTTTCGAATATTATACAAATGCGAGATACAATCGGTAAAAAATTTATCGAAGGGACATTGCCAAATACTTTTATGGTAACTGAACAAGCGTATGCTCCTTATCTTTTTGAGGTTACCTTAGACGGTAAAAAAACCTATGAAACCAAAGGAACTTGGGAATTGAAAAATGATTTTATGGCAGGACCATTCATCAATTATGCCATCAAAGATGAAAAAAACAACCGCTTTTTGGTCATTGAAGGATTTTGTTACAATCCTCCTACATCCAAAAGAGATTTGATGCATGAATTGGAATCCATCATCAAATCAGTCAAAATATTGAAATAATAGTACGCTTTCTGTCATGCTGTCCCGAAGATTCGGGATGTTTCAGCATCTCATCTCGTCTTTAAGATATAGAATCTGAAACAAGTTCAGATTGACAAAAACGCAATTGGAATATCCTATCACAATGGAATTAAAATTTGAAATAAAGCGTTTTAACGAACTTTCAACCCAAGAACTCTATGTTTTGTTGCAATTGCGGAGCGAAGTCTTTGTAGTGGAGCAAAACTGCGTCTATCAAGACATTGATGGGAAAGATGCAAAGGCCATTCATCTTTTAGGAACCTATAATAATGAATTGGTGGCTTATGTTCGCATTTTTAAACCCGGCGATTATTTTGAACAAGCTTCTATTGGAAGGGTTGTTGTCAAACAAATGTACAGAGATAGGAAGTGGGGTTACGACCTAATGAAAGAAGCGATTCAAGCCACCGAAACGGTTTTTAACGAAACAAAAATTACGATTTCTGCTCAATTGTATTTGAAGAAGTTTTACGAGAGCTTAGGGTTTAATCAAACCAGCGAAATGTATTTGGAAGATGATATTCCGCATATAGAAATGAAACGCTCTTAAATCTTCGTAATCACCAATTCCACTCTTCGGTCCAATTCGGTGTTTTTACCCAAAGGCTGGGTGTTGCCATAACCTTTGAAAGTCATACGATCTTTTGAAATTTTCTTGTAGATCAAGTATTTATAAACCGATTCGGCACGGTTGGTTGATAATTTTCGCTTTTTAGTATCCTTGTCGATAGCTTCTCTTTGGTTGGGTGGAGTACAGCAAACATGCCCCTGAATTTCAAATTTCAAATTTTTATATTTCAGCAGCATACGTGCGACTTTGTCAAGTTCTAGCTTTGACTTGTTGGTGAGTTTACTGCTTCCCCTTTCAAAAAGAATGTTTTCTAAATAAATACGGTCGCCAACAACATGCGTTTTTTGAATTGAATTGTAAAATCCCGGAATATGTAAATCTTCTTTGGGTTGCGGTTTAAAATTGATTACCACATCCACACGTCTATTTTTGGAGCGTACCTCCGGCAAATTTTCAACAATATCATCGTCTATTAAAATTCTGCCTTTTCCTTCAATGGTAATAATGATTTTATTTTTTATTCCGTTTTCAATAAAAAGATCTCGTACTCCATTTGCACGATTAGTAGACAATTTTTTGTTATAGTCTTCTTTTCCAACGTCATCGCAGTAGCCAAATATTTCAATGCTTTCAATAGTAGTACTGTCTGTTTTTTTGATGAAATCAATTACTACTTTCGCTTGATCTGCATCAATTAGATAGATGTTCGTGTCAAAATAAACCGATTGAACCACTTCTTCTTGGGCGGAAAGACCAAAAAAAGTGAATAGCGTTAGTATCCAAATATATTTTACCATCAGTTTTTTAGTATTTTGCCATAGTCGGCAGGGTTATTTAACAGTGAGGTAGCCTTTTTTACTTCTGAATTGTTTTTGATATAAAAATCATAAAGTCCTTCTTTGTATTGGTATCTTTTAATTAATTCTTCCTGAAGCAATTCTTTAATCTCTGATTGATTTTTATTTAATTGATTTTCTTCACTTTTTTGCAAAGCAACCAACAGATTTTGGTATTCTGCTTGAATAGAACCGTCAATTTTTTCTTTTTGAGCGGTTTCAAAGGCTAGTTTTAATTGTTTTTCGGTTTCAGTATCAAACG
>NZ_JBILTE010000231.1:0-3665 GCF_044371705.1 Flavobacterium sp.
GGCATTCAGACTCTTGAAAGCGTTTATTACACTTTCTGCAGCTTTTTTAGTTTCTGCTAAAACAACGCCTTTTCCTTGAGTTCCTTCCAACAATTTGACAATCAAAGGTGTTCCGCCAACCATTTTTATTAAATCATCCGTATCTAGTGGCGAATTGGCAAAACCAGTGGTCGGAATGTCAATGCCGTGATTTAATAGTAACTGCAACGAATATAATTTGTCGCGTGATTGTGTGATAGCAGCCGAAGAATTCAAACAAAATATTTTCAATGCTTCAAATTGTCGCGTCAAGGCACAACCATAAAAAGTAATATTCGGACGAATTCTCGGAATAACCGCATCCAATTCATTCAAAATGGTTCCGCCACGGTAATGGATTTCAGGAGTGTCGGCATCCAGTTTCATGTAACATTCCTTGATGTTTAAAAACCGCATTTCGTGTCCGCGACGTTCACCGGCTTCCATGATTCGTTTGTTGCTGTACAATTCAGGATTACTGGCTAATAAGCCAATTCGGAGTCCGCTTTTTTCTTTTAAAACATCGGGGTATAAATCCTTTAATTTATCAGTAGAATTATCGCCTAATAAATATTTGCGTTCCGGGTCAACCATCGCTCGTCCGCTCATGGCTTCGCGACCCAACAACATTCGGAATCCCATGGAATCTCTGTTTGTTAAGGTCATTTCGATCGTCCAACTGGAGTCTCCTAACTTTAGTTGAGATTGAATGACGAATCGTTGTTCACGAAATCCGCTGGAACTTTTTACTATTCGTTTATCAATTAAAGGTGCCTGACAATGAATAATGGTTTTGACATTATTCTGAATAGGGTTGATGTCAAATTTCACCCAATGTTCACCGTCTTTGATAAACGGACTAATATTGATGGCATGTAAAGCAGAAGTTTTTGCACCTGAATCTACACGTGCTTTGATGGTAGGAATTCCCAAGTCAGGAAAGGAACACCATTCTTCACTACCTAAAATTAATTTGTTGTCTAACATGATTTTTGATTGATGCTGATAAAAAAAGCCACGAATTTAGAATTAAAAATACATAATTCTTGAATTCGTGGCTTAAAATAGTTGCTTATTTTTTAACTCGTTGGTTTTTCTGCTTTTTTAATTTTTACAGTTAATTCAGTAGCATCATCATCCAAATCCATAAAAATTTCATCACCATCGGCAATTTTGGAGGTAATAATTTCTTCAGCTAAGGCATCTTCCACATATTTTTGGATGGCTCTTTTTAACGGACGGGCTCCAAATTGCTTGTCAAAACCTTTTTCCGCAATATATGCTTTTGCTTTGTCAGACAAATTCAATGTGTAGCCTAAATCTTTGATTCGAGCAAATAACTTTTTCAACTCGATTTCGATAATTAAATCGATATGCTCTTTTTCCAATGGATTGAAAACAATTACATCATCTATTCGGTTTAAAAATTCAGGTGCAAATGTTTTTTTCAAAGCATTTTCAATAACACTTTTAGAATGATCATCTGCTTGTGAAACTTTTGCTGCAGTTCCAAATCCAACACCTTGTCCGAAATCTTTTAATTGACGGGCACCAACATTGGAAGTCATAATGATAATGGTATTTCTGAAATCAATTTTACGACCCAAACTGTCAGTCATATAGCCATCATCCAAAACCTGCAACATCATGTTAAACACATCCGGGTGGGCCTTCTCAATTTCATCCAACAATACCACGCAATAAGGTTTGCGACGCACTTTTTCAGTTAATTGACCACCTTCTTCATATCCTACATATCCCGGAGGTGCTCCGACTAATCGTGAAATCGCAAATTTTTCCATGTACTCACTCATGTCAATTCGCACCAGCGAATCTTCAGAATCAAATAATTCTTTGGCTAAAACTTTCGCTAATTGCGTTTTTCCAACACCTGTTTGGCCCAAGAAAATAAATGAACCAATCGGACGATTGGGGTCTTTCAATCCGGCACGGTTTCTTTGTATCGAACGAGCCACTTTTTGTACGGCTTCATCTTGTCCAATTACTTTATTTCTAATTAATTCGGGCAAATGAGCCAGTTTGTTGCTTTCAGTCTGTGCAATTCGATTCACAGGAATTCCGGTCATCATTGATACAACATCGGCAACATTATCTTCGGTAACGGTAATTCGGTTGTTTTTTGAATCAATTTCCCATTGTTCTTGAGCAATGGCTAAATCTTTTTCAATTCGTTTTTCGTCGTCGCGAAGCTTTGCTGCTTCTTCATATTTTTGTTTCTTAACGACTGTGTTTTTTAAATCACGGACTTCCTCCAATTGTCTTTCCAACTCCAAAATTTGTTTAGGAACTTCAATATTGGTAATGTGAACACGCGATCCGGCTTCATCCAAAGCATCTATAGCTTTGTCCGGTAAAAAACGATCGGACATGTAACGACTGGTTAATTTCACACAAGCGTCAATAGCTTCCGGTGTATATGTGACACTATGATGGTCTTCGTATTTACCTTTAATATTGTTCAGAATTGTAATTGTTTCTTCAATAGATGTTGGTTCTACAATCACCTTTTGAAAACGACGTTCTAATGCACCATCTTTTTCAATATACTGTCGGTATTCGTCCAAAGTTGTTGCACCAATACATTGAATTTCACCTCGAGCTAACGCAGGTTTAAACATATTGGAAGCATCTAGCGAACCTGTGGCACCCCCGGCACCTACAATGGTATGAATTTCGTCGATGAATAAAATGATGTCATCATTTTTTTCCAATTCATTCATCACTGCTTTCATTCGTTCTTCAAACTGGCCTCGGTATTTGGTTCCGGCGACTAAACTTGCTAAATCTAAAGTAACAACTCTTTTGTTAAAGAGAATTCGAGAAACTTTCTTTTGAATAATTCGCAAAGCCAAACCTTCTGCTATGGCAGATTTACCCACACCCGGTTCACCAATTAAAAGCGGATTGTTTTTCTTTCTTCTACTTAAAATTTGCGATACACGTTCTATTTCTTTTTCACGACCTACAACAGGGTCCAATTTGCCTTCTTCGGCCATTTCTGTTAAATCACGTCCAAAATTATCTAAAACAGGAGTTTTAGATTTTTTATTGGTTTTATTCCCCGGATTGTTAAAACTGCCTTCTTTTAAACTGTCATCTTGTCCGGAATCGTCATTAAATGATTCTGCTTTGGGAAGATTTTCATTGAAATCTTCTTCGTTGTTATTAGGTATCATATTCAAATATTGTTCTTTCGCTGAATCGTAATCAATTTTCAGCTTGTTTAATAATTTTGTTGTCGGATCATTTTCATTTCTGAGTATGCAAAGCAGTAAATGTGCCGTACTGATGGAAGAACTTTGATATACTTTAGCTTCCAAAAAAGTAGTTTTCAACGCACGTTCTGCTTGTCGGGTTAAATGCAGGTTCTTTTTTTCGTTTCCAATCTCTGTATTCGGGTTTGGAGGACTTAGTATTTCGACTTTTTTTCGGAGCAATTCTAAATTAACATCAAGATTGGTCAGTATATTTATAGCTTTTCCGTTTCCGTCCCTTAAAATTCCGAGCATCAAATGTTCAGTCCCAATAAAGTCGTGGCCTAAACGAAGTGCCTCCTCTTTACTGTAGCTGATTACATCTTTAACTCTTGGTGAAAAATTATCATCCATAGCTCTATTTTTTAAAGG
>NZ_JBILTE010000072.1:0-12587 GCF_044371705.1 Flavobacterium sp.
TAATATAAATAATTCCACTATGCTCTTTTATTATACTAAATGCACTGCTCATTCCAAGTCCTCTTCCAAGTTCAAATCCTTTTGTTGTAAAGAATGGTTGAAATATTTTACTTTTGATTTCATCGCTCATTCCTATTCCAGAATCTGTTATTGTTAGAAATATTTTATCTGATTTTATCTCTGTTACTAAATCTATTGCACCTCCATTAGGCAATGCTTCTATGCAGTTTTTTATGGTATTTAGAAGAACGGAATTTATTTCAAATTTATTTCCACTAATAAATGTTTGTGGAATTAGTCTTGTATTTATTTTTATTGATACTCCATTTCTTTCAGAAGTATCTTTCAATAAAGGACTAATTTGATTAATGCAGTCTTCAATTAATGTCTGTAGATTTAGGATACTATGATTGATTTCATGTTGTTTTTTTTCTCCAAATTTTTGAAGTGTTCTAACTCTTTCTGAAACTTCTAGAATCATTAATTCAATATTCTCAAGAGATTTAAGGGTTGGTTTGTCAAACTCTGATTTTAATCTAACAATATTTAGAGAGCTTAACATTACCTGCAGTGAGTTGTTAAAATCGTGGGCAATTCCCGAAGCCATTTCTCCTATAATCCTTAATCGCTGGCTTTCTTTAATGGTATTTTCAGCAACTTTTTCTTTTGTAGTGTCAGTAATAGTAAGATAACATTGTTCATTATTTCCCAAAACTATCCCATCTACATGCGCATAAACCGGTAAACTATTTTTTACCATTAATACAACTTCGCATGTTTCTTTTGCTTTTTCAATAAATAACGTATTTAAAAATAGACTAAATAGGGTGCGTGTTTCTGGTGAAAGAAAATCTATAAAATTTTTATTTGTTAAGTATTTTATCTCGTTCCCAAGCAACATAGCTGCGCTGAAATTTAATTCAACAATACTTCCCTTCTTTGAAAGGGTCATGTATCCGGAAGGGGCAAAATTGTATAAATCGGTATATTTTTGGGTAGCTTTTTCTGCTTCTTCTTTTGCTATTTTAAGTTCTTCATTTTGCATTTCAAGTTCAATTTTGTGAACTTGTAACTCGTGAATAATCTTTTGAGTTTCTATTTCAGAAAATACCGTATACTCTTCTGATTTCTGTTTTTTTAATTGTGCCGTTGCTCTATCGTAGAGGCTTAAAGTCTCAGGTTTATTAACTTTTGTTTTCATG
Source organism: Flavobacterium sp. (assembly GCF_044371705.1). Classification (GTDB taxonomy): domain Bacteria; phylum Bacteroidota; class Bacteroidia; order Flavobacteriales; family Flavobacteriaceae; genus Flavobacterium. The sequence goes on from NZ_JBILTE010000072.1 coordinate 1,203, forward strand.
TTTTTTGTTATTTAGCGGCAGCAGCCTTCAACATCTCATTAGCATTTGTTAGTTCTTCTTCACGTTTTTTAGATTCAGTAATATCAATAAATGTAATCACAACCCCATTTATATAGTCGTTAAATGTGCGGTATGGCATAATTCTAACTTTAAACCACCTTTCATCATTGGCAGAAATATCAGTTTCTTTAAAAACTAAAGTACGCAATACTTCTTTAGCATCGTTTTCAATTTCTGGGTATTGCAAATCAGAAACCATCTCGGTAAATGGTCTAGCTATATCTGATTGTCTTAATTTAATAATTTTAGTAATTTGTTCTGTGAAACGAAGAATATTTAATTCTTTATCTATAAACAATGTTGGGATATTAATGCTGTTAAGCAAGTTTTGCATGTCGTTACTCGACTCAATATACTCGCTTATTTTGTTCTGCATTTCTGTATTTAAAGTTTGCAATACTTCATTCATACTTTGCAATTCTTCTTTTGAGGTGGTAAGTTCTTCATAAGTAGATTGCAATTCTTCATTTGCTGATTGCAGTTCTTCGTTAGTAGATTTTAACTCCTCTTGCGATGTCTGCATTTTTTCTTTAAAGCTTTGCAATTCTTCATTTATTCTATGCAATTCAATTTCGAGTTCTTGTTCTCTAAAATTTAATGCTTGATTTCCTGTTTTTGATTTAACTGATTTGATAACTGTTGAAACATCTGAAAATACAATCAATATCATCCCACTTATAGGCTCTGGTTTTTCAATTTGTTGAATAGTAACATCAAAAAAGGAAGTGCTTCCGTTTGTTGCAATTTTTTTGTTTCGTATTACAACTGCTTCGTAATTTTGTTTTGCCTTACCAACTGCCCTAATTAAATCTGGACCTAATTCTTGTGGCGCAAGAGCGAAGACATTTATATTTGTTTTACCTGTTGCCTGATCTAAGTACTTTTCTATTTTTCCGGTAGTATTTAAAATATCGCCTTGGTCATTTATCAAAACACTGGCAAGTGCAAAACGCTGGAACAATAACTTATCTATAAGTGCCTTAATACTATCAACAAATTTAAAATTTTGCACATTGCTTATTTTTTTTGGGTGGTTTTCAAAAAAAGAACTTGGATAATCATTTATACTTTTAGTAGCTTTATTTTCAGAATGTTTGTAAAACTTTAATTTTTTGTCTATTACAGTAAATCTTGCATTATTGGAGCTCTCATTTTCAGCACTTCCTAGTAGTAAAATTCCATCAGCGTTTAAACTATATTGAAACAAGCCCAAAATATTTTTCTGCATTTCAGTTTCCATATAAATGAGCAAATTACGGCAGGATAGAAAATCAATTTTTGTAAATGGAGGGTCCTTAATTATACTATGAGTTGCAAATATTACCATTTCACGTATAGTATGATTAACACGATAGCCATCGCTATGAGTTACAAAAAATTTTCTTATTCGATCAGCTGAAACATCGGCTAAAATATTTGCCGGAAAAACACCTTTTCGGCCAATTTCAATTGCATTCTTATCTATGTCTGTGGCAAATATTTGTAAGGTTAGATTTTTATTTTGGGGCATCTGTTCCAATGCTTCTCTAAAAACAATCGCTAGAGAATAAGCTTCTTCGCCAGTAGAACATCCAGGAATCCAGGCGCGTAAAACATGCCCGTTTGGAAGTTTTTCAAAAAAACTTGGTAAAACGGTGTCTTTTAATTTTTGCCAAACTGCTGGATTTCTGAAAAAACTAGTAACTCCAATTAATAATTCTTTAAAAAGAAAATCAATTTCATTTGGGTTCTCTTGTAAAAACTGAATGTACTTTTCTATTTTTCCTAATTGATGAACATTCATGCGTCTTTCAATTCTACGCATCATTGTGCTCTTTTTATAATTGGAAAAGTCATGCCCTGTTTTTGTGTTAATTAGAATGATAATTTTTTCGAGATTGGTATTTATTTGTGTTTCATTCTCTAATTTTGAAGTAATTGAAGAGTTATTTTTAAGTAATGTAATAAGTTTTGTAGGTAAATCATTTGCATCTGCAATTATATCAACAAATACAGCACGCATAGCACTTCTAGGCATACTGTCGAATTTTGCATTGTCGGGATTTTGCACTACAACAAGGCCGCTTTTTTCTTTAATTGCTTTTACACCCATGCTTCCATCCGAGCCCATTCCAGAAAGAATTATTCCAATGCTTTTTTCTTTTCTGTCAATTGCCAAGGAGCTAAAGAAAAAATCTATTGGCAATCTTATTCCATGTGCTTCAATTGATTCAGATAAATGCAATGTTCCATTTAAAATAGACATACTTTTATTTGGTGGAATTACATAAATGTGATTTGGTTCTACAAGCAAACAGTCGCTCGCTTGTAACACCTTCATAGAGGTTGTTTGTTGTATGATTTCAGCTGACGTGCTAATATTATTGGGTGCTAGGTGTTGAATTACTACAAAAGCAATTCCAGTGGCTTTAGGCATGTTAAGGAAAAATTGTTCTAACGCTTCAAGCCCACCCGCAGAAGCTCCAATGCCAACAATCGGGAATTCAAGAGATTTTGAATTTTCTTGTTTACTATATTTTTCTTTCAATATTTTTCCCTGCTTTTTTTCTATTGCCATTTTGTAAATTTATATATTAAATTCTGATAAAAAAATGATACATTATTGATATAACCACGTTTACTTTATTGTAAAATATTATTTCTTATTTAAATTCAGATGCGCTTTAAGTATAATCAGCTAATTTGTAGTGATTTAGTGTTATTGGTGAGCGTACTTTTTTAATCGAATGTTACTTTTTACAGGATTATTTGAAATCACCATTGGAATCCTTCGGTTTGAAATTCCTTAAAAGCGAACTTTAGTTCTGTTTTTTACTTTAAGGCAACGCAATTGAATTACGTGTTTTGCAGCAATTGGGATATTAATATTTTCAGGATTGTTTGCCAGATAATTTTAAAAAAACTTCTATTAAAAAACTTTGTTCTTAATAACCTAGAATAAAGAGAATAATTAAATTTAGATTATACAGTTGATACATTTACTAATGCAAAATAAACTTAAAGAATTAAAACTTAAATTAGCGCCTTATCAAACGCAACTAATCAACCATCCTCTTTATACTGATTTAGTTAGTTTGGAGGATATTAGGCAGTTTATGGAATGTCATGTTTTTGCTGTTTGGGATTTTATGTCTTTGTTAAAATCATTGCAAATTGAATTGACTTGCAATACACTGCCTTGGTTTCCTGTTTCTACACCAGAAAATCGCTATTTAATCAATGAAATTGTATTGGGAGAAGAATCAGATTTAGATAAATTTGGAAATAGAACTAGCCATTTTGAAATGTATGTAGAAGCTATGGAAGAATTGGGCGCCTGTACAAAAGGCATTCATAGATTCATTAAACAAATGAAACTTACAAAGGATCTAGACGCTTCGTTTAAAAATGCTGAGGCTCCTCAATCAGTAATAGACTTTGTTAAATATACTTTCCAGATTGTTTATTCTCCAAAATTACATGTGAAAGCAGCAGTTTTTACTTATGGAAGGGAAGATGTTATTCCTAAAATGTTTTACCAATTGGTTCAAGACTTAAATAAAAGTAACATGGGCCAATTAGAAAAGTTTATGTATTATTTGGAAAGACATATTGAATTAGATGGGGACTCTCATAAATTTTTGGCAGAAAAGATGTTAATGAATATTTGTGGCGATAGTCCAATTTTATGGGAGGAGGCTACCAGCGAATCAATAAAAGCATTAAAATACCGTCTTGCCCTTTGGGATTATATTCATCTGTCTTTAAAAAGACAAATGGCGTCTTGCACAAACTAGTTATTGGAGAATAAATACTGATTAATATAGGTATTTAATAATTCTTTATCGATGGGTTTAAATAAAACTTCATTAAAGCCAAATTCTTTCCAGGCTTTTATGCTTATTGATTCCATTGCTGTAAATAAAAGAATGGGTGTATAGGTACTATTAATTTGATCGTGGTTTCTTAAAATATCTAAAGTTTGTACCCCATTTAAAATAGGCATATTATAATCTACTAAAATTAAATCAAACTTGTTTTCTTTATGGTATGCTATTCCTTCATTACCAGATTGAGCAGTAGTAAGTGTAATATCAAAATTCCTCAACAGAATCTTAAATAGGTTTAGATTAATTATTTCGTCGTCAATTACCAATACTTTTTTATTCATTATTTTTAATTGATTTTGATGGTAAAACTCCAAAATACGTTTTATATTTTCTAGTGAAATAATAGCTGTTTTTAAAGCCACTTATATCTGCTATTTCGCTAATAGATAATCTTTTTTCTAAAACCAATTCATGGGCCTTTAACAAGCGTTGCTCAAAAAGTATTTCAAAAATAGATTTACCCGTTAGTTTTTTTACTTGTTTCTGCAAATTGCTTGTACCCATAATAAAATGCTCCGCAATTTGAGATAGGGTTAAATTTTGATTACTATAATTTTGGGCAATAAAATTTTTTAAATCATTTAGGAAAACATCGTCTTTGGTTTGCAATTCTTCTTGAGAAAAGTTACTTAACAAATCCTCACTTAGTTTATTTTTCTGCAATATAAGTTTGTTCTTGCAACGTAAGAATAACTCTTTAGCCGAAAATGGTTTAATTAAGAAATCATCAGCCCCTAATTCCAATGCATTTAACTTATCTTCCATTAACGATTTGGCGGTAAGTATAATAAATGGAATTGAACGTGTCAATTTAGAACTTTTTAGGTTGATCAATAAGTTTGCCCCATCCATTTTTGGCATTATCCAATCTGAAATAATCAAATCAATTTTCTTTGATTTAATTATTAAAAGCGCTTCCTCTCCATTAGCAGCCTGCAAGATTTTATAACCCTCCAACTCTAACATTTCGCTAATATTTGATCGAATTATTGGATCATCTTCAACTACTAATACTACATCCTTCATACCCCTCCTACTTTTTTTGTATTTTGAAACTGCTTAGCAATTGTTTCAACCTGAAAAATATTATTTATTACCAAACTATTTTTTAACACCAAGCTAGATGTCTTTGTATCAATATATGAGCACTCATCAAGCTTTACATAGCAATGTTTGCTCACCATTATATAATTGTTTTTTCTAATTAGATTAAAAAATTCATGCTGATCTGAAAATTTATATCGAAACCAAATCCTATAATTTTCAATAAAAAAAACAACCATTTCTAAATTAATATTTATTTGAAATAATGAAATCTCATTAAATGGGAATATATAAATAGTGGATTTACTTTTAATTGCCAATTGATTTGTTTTTTTGCTGTATTCATTCGCAAAAAATAGTTTCCAACATTGATTTGGTAGATCGTACATCCGCCCAAATTTCAATGTTATAGCTATTAATTAATGTGTTTTTTCGGGAATAATTAGAGTAAAAAGAGCATTGTTATCTTGGTCAATTTCATAATTAAAATTTAAATCATATTGCTTTACAATTAGCTTTATAATGGATAGGCCCAATCCAATTCCAGCTTGTTCAAATTTTTCTTTTTTAAATTGCATATAGGGTCGAGAATTCTTAAACTCTTCAACCTCAAAATTATTTCTATTTTTATGTTGAATCTTAATTTCTACTGCATTTTCAATTTTTAATAGCCTAAAAAGTATTTGGTCATTTTCTTTGGTAAATTTAAACGCATTGTCTAACAATTCTGTAATAAGAACCATAAGTAATTTTCTGTCAAATTCAATTAAATCTATATCTACTAAGGTTATTAAATCCGCACTTCTTTGGTACTTTTTTGATTTATTTTCAAGGGTAACTTTTATACTTGTTTCTCTAATTTTTTCAGAATAAAAAACATATTTACCATCTTTTAATTGTTTGTAAAAAAAGATGTTAGATAACGATCGTTGTAAACGTTTACTCGAATGGTTTATAATTTGTAATAACTCCGCTGCTTCTTTTGAATTGTTTTGTATTTCCATTTCCTGAAGCAAGGAAACTGAGGTTAATATACCATTCATTGGCGTATTAATTTCGTGCATTTGAATCAAACCATACTGCTCTATTATATCTTTTTGCTTGTCAAAATAGATTTTTACTTTTCTTTCTGCATCTTCCAGTTTCGACTCTACCATTTTTAATAAATCCTGAAGCGAAAATGGTTTTATTAGGTAATCACTTGCTCCCAAATTCATTCCTCTGCGGATATCGTCATGATTGTGTTTGGCTGAAATAAAAATAAATGGCGTTAAACTAGATTCTTCATCACTTTTAATCGCATTTAGCACACCATATCCATCCATAAGTGGCATCATTATATCACAAAGAATTAAATCAGGATTTACTTGTTTAGCTAAACGTACCCCTTCAACTCCATTTGCGGCAGTATAGATTTCAAAATCATTTAAGGAAAGCGCGTCCGAAATGTTTTCTCTTATATTGTCTTCGTCTTCAATTACCAGTATTTTTTTCATTTTAAATATTGTTTTTAAAATCAATTTTTATCCTTGTGCCTTTTCCTTCCTCAGATTCAATCTTTAAATTTCCTTGGAGTAGTTCTACCATATTTTTAACAATAACCAAGCCTAAACCCACTCCTTTTATTTTTCCGACATTACTGGCCCTGAAGAACTGTTCAAACAATTTAGGTTGATCCAGAACAGGAATTCCTATCCCAAAATCTTGCAATATTAGCACCAATTTACTCTCTTGAAAATCAATTTCTAAAATTGGATCAGGCCTATCTTGCGAATATTTAAATGCATTACTTGTAATGTTTTCTATTATCATTTCAAGAATTTTAACATCCATTTTAATGTTATATGGTTTGCCTTTAATTATTGTTTCTATTTTCCTTGGAATTTTCTGAGTTAGCAGAAGTTTTTCCATAATCGCGGCAACTGCTTCCTCCATGTTTAAGTCGCTTAAATTAATAACCAATTTATTCGAATCAATTTTTCCCAGTTTAAGTAAACTATTGAGTAAATCAGACATATGTATTACTTCAGACTGAATAATGTCTGTATACTTTTTCAATTTATCACTAATGGGTATTTTTGATTTTGCTAATTGCATAGAAATTAACTCATTGCTTGAGCTAATTGTGGTTAAAGGGGTTCTAAATTCATGGGAGGTTAATGTAATAAATCTGCTTTTTAATAATGTAAGCTCTTTTTCTTGAATTAACATTTGCCTCAAATTTTCTTCCGCATTTTTGGTTTTCGTTATATCACTTATTTGTACACAATATATTTTTTTAGGCTCTTTTGTTAAAGTAAAAATTCTACATTGATTCCAAACCGTTTCAGTATTTTTTTGTAATGTGTATTCAAATACCCTTTCAATATCATCTTTAGCTACTTCCAACAGTATATTATACATACTTAAAGTAAATGGATAAGGTTTGATAAGCGTTTCAAATTTTTTATTCAAATATTGATGTTTAGGAATCGCTAAATTCTCTATGTCTTTTGCCCAAGCATTGGTGATTACCAATTCATCATTTATCTCTAATACAATATCCTCAATTGAAGTCAAAATAGCTTTAATCTGAGCCTCACTTTTTGCTATTTCTTGTCGTGATTTGATTCTTTCTAACCCAATTTTATGTTTTTCTAATATAAATCCAATACTTCCTAAAAAAGTTTCGAGTTTCTCTGCCAAATCAAGAGAATATCCATTTGAATTATTAGCCAATCCTAAAACGGAAACCATTTCGTGGTTCCTGAAAATAGGAATACCAATAAAGGTTTTTATTTTTGGTTTTTCTGCAGAAATTTCTCCTGTAAAGATGTCGTTCAAAACATCATTGTTTATATATGGTTTTTTCTCACCAAATATAGTTCCAAATAGTTTTTTTAAATTTCTAATTTCATCTAATTTTGTTGCATGGTTTTGTGAGTCTTGGGCATAAGCAATATCTGCAAATGCGATTGAGCGCACATTTGGATTTCCATTTTCATCAAAGTTTACCTCACAAATACATCCGAAATCACTTTTAGTTTGCTTCAAAATGTCATCTAGCAAAAGCCTAAAAGTTGCGTTTATGTCATCTGTTTTTATGTATAATTTTTGAATTTTCGTAATTAATTCCAACTGTCTTTTAGTTTCTTGTAATTTTAGATTTATGGCAATTTTATCATCCACAACTCTTGAAGTTCCTATATAATTTATTTTTTTTCCATCAAGGTTATCTACTTTCTTTAATAAAATTTCTAGATAAGTATATGTCCCATTTTTTTTCTTAAAACAAAGTGTTAATGTGTCTGCCCTTCCCTCCAAAATATTTTCAGGAACATTTTTCCTCATAAATTTGATTATAACATCAATATTATCTGGATGGATAAAATTAATAAACCTTTGGCCTAGTAATTCATCTGATGTATAACCAGTTATTTGTAAGCAGTTTGGCGTAACATAACTATATCTATAAAATTGGTCAACAACAAATATTGCTTCTTGGATATTTGTTACAATCTGATTTAATGATTCTTCTGATTTTTGTAAGGCTTTTGTGGTTTGAAATACATCTGTAACGTCTGTAAAAACGCCGCTAATACCAATAAAATTCCCATTAACGTCTAGTATGGATTCTACCGAATAGCGCAGGTTTTTTGTTTTTTTATCTTTTGTTAGAATAGTTCCATATCCTGTTGCTTCACTTATTTCAAGGTTGGCAAGTTTTACGAATACATTTTTTACATTTTCTTGGATCTCAATTTCTTGGTTTATTCCAAGTGGCTTTAATAGAATATCTTGTTTTGAAAAACCACTTATGGTCTCATAGTTATCGCTTACATAAATTACTTCTCCCTTATTGTTTAGATAATAAATAATACTTTTCGAATTATCCATTACTTGTCTAGCATTTCTGCTAGGGTCAATTATAATGTTATCTATACTCGGCCTATTTTTCATTTCTACAAAAGATAAAGCATAGATCCTTTCCTGAGAATTAATTACAATAGGATTAATATAGAATTCGCATACCAAATTATTTAAATTTAATGGAAAGGAAATTGAATGGTTAATGCAACTTTGAATTTTGGCCGAAACTAAAATCGCGTTTTTAGGTGATATAATTTTCAAGAAATTCTCACCTACTGTAATGTTTTCTTCAAATAATTTTATTGCCCTTTGGTTTAAACCTAGCGTCTGAAAATCTTGATTGATCAGTATTTGTGCGTTGCCATTAATGGTTAATTCGCTAAAAAAATATTTTGGAATTAGTTTCTTATAATATTCAATGGTTTTTAAACTCTCTTGATGAGATTCTGTAACACTGTAATTCTTAAAAATAAGGCAATAGTAACCATTTTCTTTTGGCACGAAAGAACAGCTCGTTTCAACCGATAGCAATCCACCATATTTATTTTTTATTTGAATGTCTATCTTTTGGCTTTCAACCAATTTTGCTGATTGAATAATGTTTCTGATTCTATTTTTTTCAGAATGAATTAACTCGATAAAATTATTATTACTATTTTGGAATTCATTTTCAGCTAATCGGCTGTAAGCCGGATTGGTAAAAAAAATGTTGAAGTTTAAATCCAAAAAAACAACAGGTTCAGCAATCGATATAAATGCACCTTGGAATAACCGTCTTTCTTCATTACTCTTTTTTTCGATTGTTGAATTTTCATTTAATTCTTCCGGTTTCTCAAAAGAGCTTATTTTTTGAATATTATTATTTGAAATATAGTCAAAAACATCCTTCAACTTATCTTTGTCAAAAACGTGCGTTATTCCATAAAAATTTAATGACTCTTTGAAATTAGGTTCTTGATAGGCTGTTAGCATTGCAATTTCTATGTCACTAGATATGCTTTTATAATATTGAATAACGTCAATGAAATCAACACCTGGAAATTGAAAATCCAACAAAATAAGGTTTGGCACTTCAGCACTTTCTTTGAACTTTTTTAAATTAGCAGGTGTGGCAATCCAAACTAAATCTATATTGCCCAATATTGGTTTTAAGGATCTTTTTAGCGCAAAAAAATCAGCCTCATCATCTTCGATGCATACTATTTTGATTTTTGTCATTTAACAACGAATCTAAGATTCCTACTTTTATGTTAAATGTAATATTGTAGAAATAATAAATTAAAAAGATGATTTTAAATTTTGCATTGATTTCATCTACATTTTAATTAGCTGCAAAATTACTCCAAGATTTCCAAGCCTTTGGCCTAAAATCAAAAAACCGGCCTAGGCCGGTTTTTTGATTTGTATTACTAATTTAAGATTAGTATCTGTACATCTCAGCTTTAAATGGTCCTTCAACCTTAACTCCGATATAATCTGCCTGTTCGTTTTCTAAAACAGTTAAAGTAGCACCAATATGCGTTAAATGTAAGAAAGCTACTTTCTCATCTAAATGCTTAGGTAATACGTAAACTTTGTTTTCGTAGTTAGCGTGGTGGTTCCATAATTCTATTTGAGCCAAAGTTTGGTTAGAGAATGAATTACTCATTACAAAACTTGGGTGACCCATAGCACAACCTAAGTTTACTAATCTACCTTCGGCTAAAACGATAATTTCGTTTCCGTTGATGTTGTAGATATCTACTTGTGGTTTTAGGGTGTATTTTGTTGAACCGTAGTTTTTGTTTAACCAAGCCATGTCAATTTCATTGTCGAAATGGCCAATGTTACAAACGATAGCCTTATCTTTCATGTTCATGAAATGACGGTCGGTAATGATTTTTAAATTACCTGTTGCGGTAACAAAAATATTAGCACGACTGCAAGCTTGCTCCATGGTAACCACTTCAAAACCGTCCATTGCTGCTTGTAAAGCACAGATTGGGTCGATTTCTGTAACCAATACACGTGCACCTGCACCTCTTAAAGATTCAGCAGATCCTTTACCTACGTCACCGTAACCAGCAACAACAGCTACTTTTCCAGCCATCATAATATCTGTAGCTCTACGGATAGCATCTACTAAAGATTCTTTACAACCGTATTTGTTATCAAATTTAGATTTGGTAACAGAATCGTTTACGTTAATAGCTGGCATAACTAAAGTACCTTTTTTCATACGCTCGTATAAGCGGTGAACACCGGTAGTAGTTTCTTCAGATAACCCTTTGATGTCTTTTGTTAATTCTGGGTAACGGTCGAAAACCATATTGGTTAAATCGCCACCATCATCTAAAATCATATTTAAAGGTTTGCCACCTTCAAAAGCGAATAATGTTTGTTCAATACACCAGTCAAATTCTTCTTCGTTCTGACCTTTCCATGCGTAAACAGGAGTACCTGCAGCAGCAATAGCAGCAGCAGCGTGGTCTTGGGTAGAGAAAATGTTACAAGAACTCCAGGTAACTTCTGCACCTAATTCCTTAAGGGTTTCGATAAGTACAGCAGTTTGGATGGTCATGTG
>NZ_JBILTE010000232.1:0-3628 GCF_044371705.1 Flavobacterium sp.
GGATAACTTTTTAATCTCTTTTTGTTATTAAAAAAACCACAATTTTTTTGCATTTATGCAAACGTTTGCGGAATTTTGCCCCTTCAACAACAACCAATGGATTACTCGCATTATATCAGTTCAGAATTACTTTCTCTAGAAACAATAAATCAAATTATTTTCGAGCATAAAACCTTGGCATTGTCAGAAGAGGCAAAGGTGAATATTCAAAAATGTCGTGATTATCTGAATGAAAAAATGAAGACGCATGTCGCTCCGATTTACGGTATAAATACGGGTTTTGGTTCGTTGTGTAATGTGAAAATTTCGAATGAAAATCTTTCGCAACTTCAGGAAAACTTAGTAAAATCACATGCTTGTGGAACGGGTGACGAAGTCCCTCAAGACATTGTAAAATTGATGTTGTTGCTTAAAATTCAATCATTGAGTTACGGACATTCGGGTGTGCAACTGGAAACAGTGGAACGTTTGATAGAATTTTACAATCATGATGTTTTACCTGTAATTTATACGCAAGGTTCGTTAGGTGCTTCCGGTGATTTAGCTCCTTTGGCACATTTGAGTTTGCCTTTGTTAAGTGAAGGCGAAGTGTACTTTGAAGGTAAAAAAGTAGCTTCCACCGAAGTTTTAAAGCACTTTGGATGGAAACCAATTGTTTTGCAATCCAAAGAAGGTTTGGCGTTGTTGAATGGTACTCAATTTATGAGTGCTTATGGAGTTTCTATTTTATTGAAATCTTATAAATTATCGTACTTAGCCGACTTAATTGGAACGATTTCTTTAGAAGGTTTTGATGGAAGAATGGATCCGTTTAACGAACTGATTCATTTGGTTCGTCCGCACAAAGGTCAGATTGAAACGGCTCAACGAATCACTGATTTTTTAGAGGGAAGCGAAATTATCAGACAACCAAAAGCTCACGTGCAAGATCCGTATTCGTTCCGTTGCATGCCGCAAGTGCATGGTGCTTCCAAAGATGCGATTGATTATGCCCGACGTGTTTTTAAAACGGAGATTAACTCCGTAACCGACAATCCAAATATTTTTGTAGGCGAGGATATTATTGTTTCCGGTGGAAATTTCCATGGACAACCGTTGGCGTTAGCTTTAGACTTTCTTGGAATTGCTTTGGCCGAATTAGGCAGTATTTCCGAAAGAAGAACCTATCAATTGATTTCCGGATTACGAGGCTTACCTGCATTTTTAGTCGACAATCCGGGATTGAATTCCGGCTTTATGATTCCGCAATATACTGCCGCAAGTATCGTAAGTCAGAACAAACAATTGGCCACTCCTGCTAGTATTGACAGTATTGTTTCCAGTAATGGTCAAGAAGATCACGTGAGTATGGGAGCCAATGCAGCTACGAAATGTTTGAAAATTCTAGAAAATTTAGAACGTATTTTGGCCATCGAGTTAATGAATGCTTCGCAAACGATTGATTTCAGGAGACCTTTAAAATCGAGTGATTTTATTGAACAATTTTTAAAATCGTATCGTTCAGAAGTTCCTTTTGTTAAAGAAGATCGTATTTTACATTATGATATTGAAAACTCAATTGCGTTTTTGAAGAGTATTGCCATTGAGATGGAGAATTAAACAAAGTACTATTTAAAGCAAAATTAATTTTTTATAATCCTAATACAATAGTAGGATCAATATCTAATTTTTTACTGATATCTCTTGCTGTTTTTAACGTAGGTTCCGTTTTTCCTGTTAAATATTCACTAACTCTTGAAGTGCTAACCCCCAATAATTCCGATAAACGTTTTTGATTGAGTCCACGTTCATACATACGTAATTTCATGGTTTCAATTAGCGTCGGTTTTTTAACGGGATAATTTGCTTCTTCATAATCAGCAACAAGGTCCGACAAAATATTTAGTTCAATATAGCCTTCAGCCTCTTGATTTTCGATGTTTTCTTGATTTTGTAAAAGTTCTTCAATTCTTTGAAGCAATACATTATATTCTTTTTTTGTTTTGATCATCGCTATATATTTTTGATGTCTTTTATTTTGTCATATTCAGCATGCGTTCCAATAAAACGGATGTACACTTTTTTTGCGTTGAATGAAATAATTGCAACTAATCGATAGGTATTTCCTTTTATATTGAAAACAAAACGATTATTGCCAACATAATCAACCGTATTAAAATCCTTTTTAATATCATTTAGCGAATTCCAATCCTTAGAAGTTACTGTGTAATACCAAATAATTAAAGCACTTTCGGCATCAGTATGATTCTCAGAAAATTCTTTTATTCTTTTGAAAGTAACAATTCGCATTAAAAATCTTTTTGCAAAGATAAATAAAATTTTGAAATTCAAAATAATGTTTTGAAAAGCAAATGTCTGATTTTTGTTTTAAATTAATAAAAAAAATTAAAAATTTTAAAGTAATTGGCTTTTTAAAGAGTTTTGAGATTGAGATGGAATAGTTAATCGATTGATTTGTGCTAATCAAGTTTAATTGAGGTAGCTTTTTCTGTTAGTTTCTAGCGTCGAAGTCTACTCGATTTTTACACTGTTTGTTATTTACAATTCATAATTGTATTCCAGTCAACTTTTATTGTTTTACTTACTGAATTGTATTCGAAATTGGAAATGTCATGGTTACAATTTAAAGTTAGATAATCTTTCTCAAGTTTTCTAGTATAATAATAACCTACTAATTCAGTCCAATGATATATTGGATAGCAATTCTCTTTTTCAGATTTCGTGAGTTTTTCATATTCGTTTATTTTAATACTCTTGAAGGCTGGAAATTCAAATTTTTCTAAATCATATTTAGTCGTGTCTATTTCCACGTTTTGTATTTCTATTGTGATTCCATATCCACTTAAAATCAGGTCATTTTTTTCAGTTCCTTTTGGCATTGGCAATTTAAAATAACCATTAAAGTCAGATTCTACTTTTTGTTCAGAGTTTTTGAAATATACTTCAATTCCCGGAATTTCCGACCCATTCTGAAACAGTTGGCCAGATATTTGAGCATTAGCAATTCCGCTAAGTACAAAAATTAAAATCGATATGTAGAATGTTTTTCTCAAATGGTTTACAACTCGTTTATAACATCAAAAAAATAATATTTTCAATTATAATATCTTTACTTCACCTTAAAATTCTTCTCAATCGCCTTAATCATTTCTCCCGCAATATCTTTGTTGGTCGCTCCTTCAATTCCTTCTAATCCGGGTGAAGAGTTCACTTCTAATAAAAGCGGACCTTTACTCGAGCGGATAATATCCACACCGGCAACTTTCAATCCCATTGCTTTGGCGGCTTTTACAGCAATAATTTTTTCTTCATTGGTAGGTTTTACAACCGACGCGGTTCCTCCCAAATGGATGTTTGCTCTGAATTCTCCTGCTAATGCTTCTCTTTGGATTGTGGCAACGACTTTACCATCAATTACAAATAATCGCAAGTCTTTTCCGTTGGCTTCTTTGATGAATTCTTGTACTAAAATATTGGCATTCAGACTCTTGAAAGCGTTTATTACACTTTCTGCAGCTTTTTTAGTTTCTGCTAAAACAACGCCTTTTCCTTGAGTTCCTTCCAACAATTTGACAATCAAAGGTGTTCCGCCAACCATTTTGATTAAATCATCCGTATCTAAAGGCGA
>NZ_JBILTE010000073.1:0-12524 GCF_044371705.1 Flavobacterium sp.
TAATTATAATTCGCGTTTATTTTTAGGTCGTCAAAGCACCCAATCAGCAGATATTCAGAATTCTAATTCTGCGTTTCTAAGTGATTTTAGTAATTCCTTTTACACTTCGCAGTACATTTATACTTTATTCAAACCTGAAGATCTTATTTTTCCTGAAAAAACAAAATTCGATTTAAAAATTGGTTCCGGAAATAGAGAAACAGTCCAAAGCGAAGAAAATCAATTTTTTGCATCCTTAGATGTCATGTATCATTTTTATTTGAATCAAAAAAATAATATTTCCCTGAGGAGTCAGAATTACTATTTAAAAAGCGACAACTATTTGACCAACGAACTCTATCGGTTTGGAGGAATCAACTCCATCCGTGGATTTAGAGAAAATAGTCTGCAAGGAAATTTCTTTGCATCAATCCTTAGTGAATATCGCTTTATTATTGCGAGCAATTTATATCTCTACAGCATTATTGACTACGGCTACTATCAAGATCAGACTACAAATCTGGAAGACTCTTTAATCGGACTTGGTGTAGGTTTTAGCATCTTAACCAAAAACGGCCAATTTAATTTAATTTATGCAAACGGCAATTCCGGCAATCAGGATTTTGATTTATCAAATTCTATTATACAGATTAATTTTAAATCTCGATTTTGATTTAATCTACTATCCCGCTTATTGTTAACAAATCTTTAATAAATTATTTAATTTTCATTGTAAACATTTGGTTTATTAACAAATTTTTAGGAAGTTTGCTGTAACTAATTCAAACCTATTTAATATGAATTCAAAAACGAAATTCTACTTAGTAGTGATACTAATGTATTTTGTGCAAATCAGTTTTGCTCAGGAGCGAACTGTCTCGGGAACTGTTACCGATGTAAGTGGCTTACCCCTGCCGGGCGTAAGTATTGTCATCAAGGGCACATCAACCGGAACGCAAACTGATTTTGATGGGAAATACTCCATCAAAGCACTTAGTAACCAAGTACTGGTGTTTAGCTTCCTTGGAACAAAAACGCAAGAAATGGCAGTAACCTCAAACTTGATTAACGTCAAATTGGAAGAGGACGAACAAGTACTTGAAGGCGTTATTGTAACGGCCCAAGGTATTAAAAGAGAAAAGCAAGCACTGGGCTACGCTGTTAGTGAAGTAAAAGCCGAACAGCTTGAACAACGTTCTGAAGGAGATATAGGCCGTGTTTTAAACGGAAAAGCCTCTGGAGTTGTAATTAATCAAGCAAGTGGTATCTCTGGTTCTGCAACAAATATTATCATTCGAGGCTATACTACAATTACAGGGAGTAACCAACCTTTATTTATTGTAGATGGAGTTCCATTTAATAGTGACACCAATGCATCAGGTAATTTTAATGATGGTAACTCGGGATCTAGTAGATTCTTAGACTTAGACCCTAATAACATAGAAAGCATTAATGTTCTTAAAGGTTTTGCTGCTGCAACCTTGTACGGTACACAAGGAAAGAATGGTGTAATTTTAGTAACTACCAAATCCGGATCTTCAAAAAAAGGCTCTAAAAAAACTGAAATTACCTTGAATCAATCTGTTTTTATGAATGAAATAGCTTCATTACCGGATTATCAAAACACTTTTGGTAATGGTTTTGACCAAGCCTATGGAAATTTCTTCAGTAACTGGGGTCCGGGTTTCTATGCAAATGGTTTAGGCGGTTGGAGTCAAGCAGGATCGGGAATTGGTTCAGACGGTACCTACTTACACCCCTATAGCAGAGCTAACTTAGCCGTTGCCTTTCCAGAACTACAGGGCGTACGCTTACCTTGGGAAGCAAAAGAAAACAATGTAAAAGATTTTTTTAATACCGGAACAGTTTTAAGTACCAATTTAAATATTTCGGGTAGTTCTGATGATCAAAAATCTACTTATAATGTAAATTTTGGCTATTTGGATGATGAAGGATTTACACCCGGTAATAGTTTGAACAGAGTATCATTAGGTATGGGGGGTAGATCGCAATTATCAAATAAATTCACAGTAAGCGGTACTATGAATTATTCAAAGACAGATTTCAAAACCCCTCCTGTTGCCAGAAGTAATGGTTCGGGAGTTCAAGGTGATGGTTTGTCTGTTTTTGCAGATATATTCTATACCCCAAGAAATGTTGATTTGCAAGGCTGGCCTTCACAAAATCCAATTACCGGTGCCAATGTTAGTTATCGTTCATCAAGTGATATTTTGAATCCGTATTGGACAGTAAACAACTCATTTTTTGAACAATTAACGAATCGCGTTTTTGGTAATGCGGCTTTAAATTTTGAAATAAATTCAAATTTAAATCTTGTGTATCGTCTAGGTTATGATTTTTATAACGAACGAAATGTTAGTGGCACAAACAGAGGTGCACCAAGAGGTCCAGTTTTAGGTATTTATGAAACCTTTGACAACAACAATTTAATTATGGACCACAATTTCCTTTTAAATGGAAACTACACTTTAAGTGAAACTATCGGCATGACATTTAACTTAGGAGCAACTTCTAGAATGGAACAATATGATCGACAAGGGGTTTCTAGTACAGACCAAGGAATCTTCGATATATTCAGACATTTTAATTTCTCCAATCAATCCCCCATTCAGTATACTGAAGAACGAAACATCATTGGAGTCTATGGTCAAGCCGATTTTGATTACAAAAAGTTTATATATGTAACACTATCAGCCAGAAATGACTGGGTATCAAACCTTCAAGAAAACTCTGCGTTTTATCCTAGTGCCAGTGTTGCTTTTATCCCTACAAAAGTATTTGACGGATTAACTTCAACATATGGTTTAAATACCTTAAAAATCAGAGCCGGCTGGGGTAATTCTGCTGGATTTGCGACCGGATATCCGATTGCTAATACTATTAACGGAGTTGCAAGAAATTTTTCAGATGTTAATGGTGTGATTTATCCTTCTCAAAACACGAACGCTCTTTTGGGAAATCCAAATTTAAAACCAGAATTATTTAATGAAATTGAAATTGGTATTGAAACGCAACTAGTGGACAATCGAATTATTTTGGATGCTTCTTATTTTGACAGAACAAATACTAATTTAATAACGCAGTCACCCATTGCAAATTCTACTGGTTACCTTAGTACCTTTACAAATATTGGTAGAATGGAAGGTGATGGATTTGAATTTGATTTAGGACTTCACATTGTGAAAAATAATGCTGATGGATTCAACTGGAGAATGAATACTAACTTTACAACTAGTAAAATGATTGTAAAAGACTTAGGTGGTTCAAATAATTTAACTATAGCAGGGTTTACTAATTTAGGTAATCAAGCAATTGTAGGTGAACAATTAGGAGTGATGGTTGGAAACAGAGTTCTTAGAGATGCTAACGGTAACATGGTCGTAAATAGTGCGGGTGCCTATGAAATTGAGGAGGGTAACTTCATTATAGGTAACCCGAATCCAAATTATATTCTAAATAATTCCAACACATTTTCTTATAAAAACATCAGTTTGTCATTTTTGTTTAGTTATACAGATGGCGGTGATTTCTATTCGCAAACAATTTCAACGCTTCTTGCCAGAGGTTTAACGACGGACACCAATGATCGCTTAGGTACATTTATTTTACCGGGCGTAACTGCTGATGGAAATCCAAATACCACGCAAATAAATGCGTCTGCCTATTATTTTGACAATATTGGTTTAGGTGCCGATGAATTAAGAGTTTACGATGCATCTGTTATTCGTTTGCAAGAATTATCACTTGGGTATGATTTACCAAAAGATTATTTAAGAAATACACCGTTTGGAGCATTGACTTTCACTTTTTCGGGTAACAATCTATATTACAATGCTTTGAATACTCCAAAAGGAGTAAACTTTGATCCAAATGTAATTGGAACAGGGGTTGGTAATGGTAGAGGATTTGACTTTTTAAATGGTCCAACTAGCAGAAGATTTGGTTTCAGTTTGAAAGCAACATTTTAAAAAAATATACATATGAAAAAAACAACTAAATTTATATCACTATTGTTCCTGAGTGTTGGTCTTTTAATCAACACCTCCTGTGAAACAACAGATTTAGATAAAACAGAGGATCCGAACGGGTTACCTTTGAGTGCCACAAATCCGGACTTAATTTTGAGTGGAGTTCAAGTTGCATTTGCAACAAACATTCAAAACTTAGGAACTTCTGCCGCAGAAGTCTCTAGACTTGAATACATGTTTGGTAGAAATTATCAAAACGCTTACGGTGCTACATTTTTTAACACCGAATGGAGTGGTTCCTATAGAAATGTATTAAAGAACATTCAAGTAATGAACACTATAGCAACGGAACGTGATTTGAAAAAACATCTTGCTATGGGCCAAGTATTTGAGGCTTTTACAATAGTTTCTTTAGTTGATACTTTTGGAGATATCCCCTATTCAGAAGCACTTGACATTAATAATCTAACCCCAAAGTTAGACTCAGGTGCCGAAGTGTATGCAGCTGCATTGGTTCTTTTAGATCAAGCTATTGCTAATTTTAACGCCACTAGTACTGTGGTTCCGTCTGTAGATTTTTATTACAATAAAAATTGGACGAAGTGGGCTAGATTGGCTAATACAATAAAATTAAAAATCTATATTCAAACACGATTGGTAGATGCCACAGCTCTAGCAAATTTTAATCAAATTATCAGTTCAGGAAATTACATTCAAACGGGCGATGACTTTCAGTTCGCATGGGGTGTATCCAACACAAATCCAGATTCTCGTCATCCTAAATTTATACTTAATTATACGCCGTCGGGTGTTGAAGCTGGCTACCAAGCCAACTGGTTATTGGATGTAATGAGAAATGAAAAAAGTGTCCAAGATCCAAGGATGAGATATTATTTCTATCGCCAAGTAAATGACGTTCCTGTTAGCGAACAAGACCTCAGATGTTCTGTTGAACCGGCACCTCCGCATTATGTTACTGGTGGCTATACCTACTGCATAATCGATAACAATGATGGCTATTGGGGTAGAGATCATGGCAATGATGAAGGAATACCAAATGATCGTGCTAAAAGAACAGCTGCAGGCGTTTACCCGGCAGGAGGAAGATTTGATGGAAACAACTTTGTAGCTATTGGAGGAGCCGCAGCACTGAACTTTGGTGGCAAAGGAAATGGTATAACACCAATATTATTAAGCTCTACTGTAGATTTTTGGCGAGCAGAAGCTGCACTAGTTGGAGGTACAGGAAATGCTAAAGCTTTAATGTTGGATGGTATTCAAAAATCATTCACAAAAGTTAGAGCCTTTGTTTCAAAAGATCCGACAGCTAATTTATCATTTGTCCCACCATTATCAAATGATGTGACCTACTTAGCTGATGTTTCAGCAATCTATGATGCAGCTGCAAGTTCAAATGATAAGTTAAATGTGGTGATAAAGGAGTTTTTTATAACATTGTATGGCAATGGAATTGACGCATACAATGCCTATAGAAGAACCGGGTTCCCAAGAGATGTTCAAGCAAATATAGAACCTAATCCTGGTGGATTTATTCGATCTTTTTTATATCCTGCATCTGAAACAAATACAAATCCAAATGTCCCTCAAAAAGTAGTTACACAAAGAGTTTTTTGGGACAATAACCCTGAAACAGGGTTTCCTTTCGGTAATTAATAAAATTGTTTAATATGAAAAAAATATTTAAAAACTTATCAATTCTATCTCTTTTTTTGGTGGCACTATCTTGTAGTGAAGCTGATAATGAAGTAGATAGTGTTTTTGCTGGTACCACTGCAGGTGGTGTATTACGAACCATTGAAATTAATGGTACAGTAGTTCAAACTGGAGTCGTGTTTAACAGTGCTCCAATAACTTATGGTGCAGAAACAACTCCATTTGAATTAGTATTGGAAGCCCAGGATAATAAAAACGGAACTTTATTGGAACGTGTAGATGTTTCTTTGGCGTACGTTAATAATTCAAGTGGACCGATAGCAAGTACTGCTGAATTACCTTGGCAAAGTTTCGAAGCATCAGAATTTTCTACAGGACCAAACGGTTACCCTAGATTAAACTTTGAAACAACATTAGGTGAAATATTAACTTTCTTTGCATTGGATGATACCGAGTATAGCGGCTCCGATCAATTTCTGGTAGTCTTTACTTATGTAATGACCGATGGTAGAACATTCTCCTATGGTAATTCAAATAGTAATGTGGTTGGTGGCATTTATTTCCGTTCACCCTTTAAGTATACTTTAAATGTGGTGTGCCCTATTACTGAAAGTTTAGCTGGTACTCATAGTTATAATTCGTATAATTTACGTAGAGGCCCTGCTGGAACATCTTCTTGTGGCCCAACTACAGGCACTGTTGTTTGGGGCAATACGACAACTCCGGGGTTATATACAACTTCCGATTTTAGTTTTGGCATGTATGGGGTATGTTGGGGCGATCCTCCTGCTACATCACCAACTGCAAGAGTCAAATGGTTCTGCAGTTCTATTGTAACCGAAGGAGTAGACTTTTACTCGGACAGCTTTACCTACACAATGGTAAGCGTTTCGGGAGCAGTAATGACTCTTGATTGGATTAATGGCTATGGAGACAGAGGTCGTGTTGAAATTACGAGACAAGGAAATGTGGCATGGCCAGCAATATTTCAAGATTAAGTTTATTTATAGTTAGTTATGAAAAACCACCGCAATTGCGGTGGTTTTTTTATACTTTTACACCATGGATAAAGAGAATCAAATATTTGGTATCAGAGCAATCATTGAAGCCATTCAAGCAGGTAAAGAATTAGACAAGGTGTTTCTACAAAAAGATGCACAAGGAGATTTGATGCGTGAGTTGTTAAAAACCATGAAACAACACAAAGTAAATTTCACCTACGTTCCTGTTGAAAAATTAAATCGCCTGACTGCAAAAAATCATCAGGGTGCTGTGGCAACAGTTGCACCAGTTGCATTTCACGATTTAGAAGCTTTGGTGATTCAAGCATTTGAAAGTGGCCAAACTCCATTATTTTTAATTTTGGATCAAATTTCAGATGCTCGAAATTTTGGTGCTATCATTCGAACAGCCGAATGTACAGGTGTTACCGGAATTATAATCGGAAAACAAGGAGCTGCTCCCGTAAACGGTGACACTGTTAAAACAAGTGCAGGTGCTGTATTTAACGTACCCATTTGTAAAGTAGAGCATATTAAGGATGCTATCTTTTACCTGCAAGGTTCAGGCGTAAAAATTGTTGCAGCAACTGAAAAAACGGATGCAAATATCTATTCCATTTCGTTGAATGAACCCGTTGCTATCGTTATGGGAAGTGAAGATAGAGGCGTGAACCCATCGGTTTTGAAAATCGTAGATGAAAAAGCAAAACTACCCATGTATGGATCCATTGCATCATTAAATGTTTCTGTAGCTTGTGGTGCATTTTTGTATGAGGTTGTCAGACAACGTGTTTCTTAATTTGAGTCTTTTTTATTGATTCCAATAAAATCATAAATTACTTGAATGGAAGTAGTGAAATAATTGGGAATTTCGTCTTCAGGTTTGGGGGTATTCACAAAATTACCTTCTGCATCAAAATGTTTCATAAAAGGATCTGACTGCGGATCAAAATCAGGCAGTTCCCATTCATAACGAATAGGTTTTTTATATTCCGGTGTTTTAAAAAATAAAGACATTCCAAAACCCGTAATCAAACCTGATAAATGTCCCTCCCACGATATCCCTTCTTCCACATCCGGAAAAACATACCAAATTAATCCGCCGTAGACCATAATTAAGGTTAATGATAGAGCAACTAGCCTATAATACTTCGTTTGAATTCCTTTAAAAAAGATAAAAGAAACTAGTACATATATCAATCCACTTGCTCCAATATGATAGGATTCTCGTCCAATCAACCAAGTCAGAAATCCGGAAATCAAGATACCAAATACCAAAACATTAAAAGATACTTTTCTATAAAAATACCGCAAGGCAGCTAAAAGCAATACTAACGGTATCGAATTATTATACAAATGCAATAAATCTCCATGAATAAAAGGGCTGAATAAAATCCCTAGTAAACCTTTTACATCTCTGGGATAAATACCAAAATCTTTTACATCAACGGAAAATTTTAGCTCAAACCAAAAAACAATCCACATTGCGAGCACAAAAAAAAGTGGCCATGCAACAACAGAAGTAGAAAAAGTAAAATGATTGGAACGCATAGAAATTACTGCTATAAATGTAAAAAGTGATTCAATCGGCTAGTATCGAATATCAAAAATACATCCAAAACGAAAATAGTGCTTTTTTGTCAGAAATCCTTATTTTTACATCATGGAAGCACCTCTAGCAGAACGTATCCGACCACAGCAACTTTCCGAATATGTGAGCCAATTACATTTGGTGGGACCGCAAGGTTCATTAACTCAACAAATCAGTAAAGGAATTATTCCCAGTCTGATTTTATGGGGTCCTCCAGGTACGGGTAAAACCACTCTTGCTCAAATAATGGCTCAAGAAAGCAAACGTCCGTTTTACACTTTAAGTGCCATAAATGCAGGCGTAAAAGACATTCGTGAAGTTATTGAAAAAGCAAAATTAAGTGGTGGCTTATTTACAGCCAAAAATCCCATTTTATTCATTGATGAAATTCATCGATTCAGCAAATCACAACAAGACTCGCTCTTGGCGGCTGTAGAAAAAGGATGGATCACTTTAATAGGTGCCACAACCGAAAATCCAAGTTTTGAAGTCATCCCTGCGTTATTGTCAAGATGTCAGGTATATGTTTTAAATCCATTTTCAAAAGCTGATTTAGAAGCATTATTGCATCGAGCCATTGCCACTGATACCCTGTTACAATCCAAAAAAATAAATTTAACTGAAACAGAGGCTTTGTTAAGACTTTCGGGTGGCGATGGACGCAAACTACTAAATATTTTTGAATTGGTCGTAAACGCCACTGAGGATGACGAAATTTCTATCACCAATGAAAAAGTGATGCAATTGGTTCAAAAAAATACCGTCTTATATGATAAAACCGGCGAACAACATTATGATATTGTCTCCGCATTTATAAAATCAATTCGAGGAAGTGATCCAAATGGTGCCGTCTATTGGTTAGCCCGAATGATTGAAGGTGGTGAAGATGTAAAATTCATTGCCAGACGATTACTTATTCTGGCAAGTGAAGACATTGGTAATGCTAATCCAACGGCTTTCATAGTAGCAAATAACACCTTTCAAGCCGTTGCAACCATTGGATATCCCGAAAGTAGAATCATCTTGAGTCAATGTGCCATTTATTTAGCCACGTCTCCCAAAAGTAATGCAAGTTATTTAGCCATTGGAAAAGCACAACAAGTGGTGAAACAAACCGGTGACCTGCCTGTTCCTATTCATTTACGAAATGCTCCAACTAAATTAATGAAAGAATTAGGTTATGGCGATGAATACCAATACGCACACGACTATCAAAATAATTTTGTAGAACAAGAATTTTTACCGGATGACATTAAGGAAACAAAATTTTATGACCCTGGCGTTAATTCAAGAGAAAACGGCACGCGTGAATTTTTAAAAAATCGTTGGAAAGATAAATACAACTACTAAAACTTGATATTCAATTTCTCGGATTTTAAAACATTATTCTCATAGTATTCAAAATACCAAACGCCTTCTTTTTTAAAAACTACCCCATTTTTTGCCTCCGAAACGGCTGTAAAATAATCGGGCTGCGAGGTTTTAAAAATCTTAAGTACTAATTTTGGAGTTGCATCAACAAGCTGGTAGCCATTTTCGATAGGTTGTGCATACAAAGTTGGTAAATTTGTGACATCAGTTTCAACAAAAACTACATTTTTTGCAACCTCGGGTTCGGTTGGTTCAACCGATAGTGATCGAAATGTAGGGTCTTCTGAAATTACAAACGTCTCCGTTGCTCCACGCAATGCTTGTAAATAGGCTGTCCGCCGATCTTTTTCTCTGGAGACACCTTCCTTAGACTGAGCCAATACTTCTCCTCTACAATTTTTTGCAACAATTGAAATTTTGGTAGACAAAAATCCATTTGTTTCAATCAAATCAGGATAAATTGTATTACACGAAGGTTCATTCAAATCTTTAGGCAGTTCCTCACCAACTATAAAAGCTTTATAACCCAATTTCTCAAAATACAATTTCAAATTCGTACTTAAATTATAGGGGTTTTCACTTATTAAAAAGTTAAATTTATTGGGAACAACAGCATATTTAGTTTCACTTTGAGCAAAACTGCCAAAAAAACTAAATAAAAAAAGTAAGGCTATTTTATATTTCATGTGTGTCTGTTTTGAATGAATATTTTAAAGGTATTGTTTTATTTCTGATAAATGAAATACACTAGGGATTTTTAACTCAATCGGCTTTTTAAATTCATTAAAGTAAATTACATCCATTCCTATATTCATTGCTCCTTCAATATCTGCTTCCAAACTATCGCCAATCATGACCGTTCGTTCCTTCAGGGTATTTGCATGGGTAATCGCAAATTCAAAAATCAATGGATTTGGCTTTTTCACACCTACCATTTCACAATTTGTAACTGTTTGAAAGTACTTTTCGATATTTGCGTTTCTTAATTTTCCTGCTTGAACGGATTCAAAGCCGTTGGTAATAATGTGCAACTGATATTTGGGATGCAAATAATCTAAAAGTTCCAAAGCTCCCTCATATAAATGATTAAACTGTGGAAGAAAATGAATATATTCTTGAGAAAGTAGGTGAATTAGGGAATCTTCAACTTCTTCATCCATCAAATCAAAAACTTCCTTTAAACGAAGATATCGCAATTCATCGGTTGAAATTTTTTCATCTCGATACAACTTCCAATATTTTAAGTTTGTTGGTGTGTAATGACTTAAAAAAAGAGGCAAGTCAAAAGTAAACTTATGTTTTTGAAAAATAGTTTCAAAAGCCAATGCCGAGTTTTTCTCAAAATCCCACAAGGTATGATCTAAGTCAAAGAAAATATCGGTTTTGTTTTGAAAAAGCCTCATGGATTTTGGAATTTGGAATATTTACTTCCCCCCTTTTACAATTACAGCATTTTCAATATGATAAATCCAGTCATTCACATCATTGTCATTGTATCGAAAAGTTCCTTCCATAGTCACATACTGGTCCGTTTTCAATTTGGGTGTAGCTCCTTTAAATTTGATTCCCATGATTGTTTCTGGTCCGGCTTGCCCACAAAAGAAACATGAAGCAAATACATTCTTACTCAAGGCATACGACACATTATCAATTGGGACAATGAAGCCACTCATGACAATTTTTTTCTGGCCTTTGGCCTTTAACGTGGAGTTAATAATTGGAAACATCACACCATCTGGGTAATCTTTACTCGGTTTGTTGACGTACTTAATCACGCCTAACAATTTCCAAGTTAAAGTATCGGGAGCTTGCATCAAGCTATTTTCGACTGCATTGATATTTGGAAAAAAAGCGGCCGTTTGAAGTTCTGATTTTGAATTGTTTCCTACTGAATTCGTGAATTCTTTACGTGGTTCAAACGAACTGTCTAAAAGAATTAAAACTCCAAATATCAAAATGAAAACGATATAAATTTTACGCATTTGCTAATGTTTTTGAAATATTTAATGTGTAGGCTTTGATTGCCGGAATCATTGCTGCAATGATGCCTACAAAGATAGTAACCAAAAATAAAATACCTTCTTTTTCCCAAATAATTGTTAGCGGATTAAACGCCATTTTGAATTGTTCGTCGGTTGTTGAGGATATTAATAGTAATGCAACTCTTCCAACAATAGTGCCAAGTATAAATCCAACCACGCAAAGTAGCAGACTTTCAAACAAAACAAGTGCTGATAATTGCAATCGCGAAGCTCCGGACACTCGTAATAAAGCAAACTCATATTTTCTTTCTTTCAAACGATTGTACAATGCTATAAAAATACTTATTCCTGAAATCAACATGATTCCGTAAGCTAAATACTGCAAAGCTTGTAGCCCAATTCCAAACAATGAAAACAATCGATTAACTTCAATGGCAGGCAACGCTGCTTGCATTTTGGTATTTTGGGCAATCATTCGCGGCCACGAAATAATACCCATTTTGTTTTTGAATTTAATCAACACTGCGGTTATTTCTTTCTCTTCCGAGTGATCGTGTTCGTCACCTTCTTCATGCACATGTCCTTCTTCGCCGTGAGCAGGATTTTCTGTTTCTACTTCCTTTTCGTTAGATTCGCCTTCTGCATGAACGTGTCCTTCTTCACCATGTGGTGGATTTTCAGCTACCTCTTCATGATCGTGTTCGTCGCCCTCTACATGAATGTGTCCTTCTTCGCCATGCGGCGGATTTTCATCTTCCGAATGGGCTTCACCACCATGATCGTGACCGGAATGCATTTCCCACACACTTTCAACAGTACATAAAATTAAATTATCAATCACTTTTCCGGTAGGTGAGGCAATTCCAACGACCACATAGGCATATTCATCATGAACGTCTCCTTCTGCGGCATCGCCATGGGTTCCAAAGAATTTATC
>NZ_JBILTE010000074.1:0-12478 GCF_044371705.1 Flavobacterium sp.
GCAAGTCCGGATATTTTTGAGTTCACTTATATTCACAGGACCGGCCATGGAAATGTTGTTTTTAATGAACAAGAAACTAAAAATCTAAGGGATTATTTAACTTCTGGTGGTTTTTTACATATTGACGATAATTATGGGATGGATCAATACATTCGAAAAGAAATAAAAAAATTATTTCCTGATAATAATTTAGTCGAGATTCCTGCTTCTCATAAAATATTTCAAGTACCCTACTCTTTCCCTAATGGTATTCCTAAAATTCATGAACATGAAAACCAAAAACCACAAGCTTTTGGAATTTTTATCGAAAATCGATTGGTACTTCTTTACACCTTTGAAACAGATTTAGGCGATGGCTGGGAAGATAAAGAAGTTCATAATAACCCGGAAGAAGTTCGCCTAAAGGCTTTAAAAATGGGAGCGAATATTATTCATTATATTTTTAATAATTAGTACTTATTGCCGACAATTTCAAAAATTACAACTATTTCTTAATATTTTGTTAATAAGTTTTTTGATTCTATCGACAAACAGCAAAGAAAATACAATAAAATTGTATTGTTGTTAACCAACTAATCATTAAACCTATATAATCACACAATTTTATGAAAAAACTTGTAATTTTTGCATCTGCTTTACTTTTTGTAGTAGGGTGTTCGAAAGAAGAAAGCAAATTAGAAACTGAATTAGAGGGAGTCCATTTTGCAGCTCGTAGAGGTTGTGGCTCCATGCATGTATTGGATGAACAGTTAAAGGCGGATCCCGGCTTAGCAACCAGAATGAGCAATATTGAAAAATTTACTGAGGCTGAAATTGAACAAGGCCGGTTGGTAAATGGTATTATTGAAATTCCAGTTGTTGTTAATGTGCTTTACAGAACTGCCGCTGAAAATATTTCATTGGCACAAATCCAATCGCAAATTGATATTTTGAACCAGGATTTTAATGCTGAAAACACCGATTTTAATTCGGTTCCTTCGCCTTTTTCATTAGTTAAGGCGGATGTTGGAATTGTTTTTGTTTTAGATCAGGTTCGCAGAAAATCAACCACAAAAACATCATGGGGAACACGTGACGCCATGAAAAAATCCCAAGGACTTTTACCAATCTCACCAACAACAAAACTTAATCTTTGGGTCTGCACAATTGGTGGTGGTATTTTGGGTTATGCACAGTTTCCTGGCGGAAGTTCAACAACAGACGGTGTAGTTATTGATTCCAGATATGTTGGAAATACAGGCACTGCAACTGCTCCATTTAACAAAGGTAGAACAGCCACTCATGAAGTTGGACATTGGATGAATTTGCGTCATATATGGGGTGATGCCACTTGTGGTAGTGATTTAGTAGCAGATACTCCTACGCATAATACAGCAAATTACGGATGCCCTTCTATTCCACATTTTTCAACTTGTAGCGGTAATCCTCAAGAAATGACTATGAATTATATGGATTATACAGATGATGCATGTATGTATATGTTTTCAAATGGTCAAAAAAGCAGAATGTTAGCTGTTTTTGCATCGGGAGGACCGCGTTTCTCTTTTGCACAACCGTAAAAAGTTACACTAATATTTATCTATAAACTCGTCTCTACTGACGAGTTTTTTTTATTTTTACAAAAAAAAGAAACATGATTACATCAAAAATAATTGCCAATGGAATAGTTAGAGCCGTCGCCATAATTACTCTTTTAGGTTTGGGGCTATTCTTCTTATATTTGATAAGTGATGTAATTATTTACATCTTAGTTGCTTTAGTACTAACTTTGATTCTAAAACCCATTGTTAAATTTTTTGAGATACGACTAAAATTTAGGCCAATTCTGGCAATAGTTACAACGTTCGTTCTTATGATTTCTATGATTCTTTTGTTCTTTTTACTGTTTGTGCCATTAATTCACTCACAATCAAAAAGCCTCTCTCTTCTCGACATTCAGCAAATTGAATTAAAAATTGAATTACTGGTTGCTAATTTTAAAGATCTATTAGAAAAAAATGGCGTGCCTCTAGGTCAATTTGTAAATAATTTTGAAGCTCCTTCATTGGTTAACTTTAGTTTTGTTTCATCTTTTTTCAATAATATACTATCCTTCATAAGCAATTTAAGTATCGGTATTGCTTCGGTTATATTTATGTCCTTTTTCTTTTTAAAAGATACTAAGCGATTTACGCTTGCAATAAAGTTATTAATACCTGATAAATACGAGGCAGAAATTTTAAACTCAATCTCAAAAACAAACACGCTTCTTTCGCGATATTTTATTGGCTTGTTGCTTCAACTTTTTTTGATATTTATTCTTTATTTAATTGTATTGTTTATTTTTCAAGTGCCCAATCCCATCATCATTGCCTTATTATGTGCAATTTTAAATATTATACCCTACATCGGTCCGTTAATTAGTACAGTCCTTGCTGCTATTTTAACGATGATTGCTCATATTGGAGAAGATTTTCAAACAGATATTTTACCTACGACCATTTATGTGCTGATAGGTTTCTTTATTGTACAATTTATCGACAACAATATTAATCAACCATTAATATTCTCAAAAAGCACTAATTCACACCCTATAGAAATATTTTTAGTTATTCTTATAGCAGGGTTTATCTCCGGCATTTTAGGAATGGTAATAGCCGTTCCTATTTATACCATCTTGAAAGTAATCGCAAAGGAATTTTTATCGAAAAGGAGATTTTTCCGATTTTTGACCTATAAAATGTAATACCAACCAGTACTAAATGAATTTAACACACTTGTTGGATCTTCAAATTCAAAAATTTATAGATGATAACCTAGAGTCGGACCTTTCTGCATTAGCTTTTAAAAAAAATCCCTTCCCTGAGCTAGACTGGAAAATTTTACTCAATCAAATAGAGACCAAAGCAAAAGCAAAGGATAAATTACCAACATGGTTTGCGAATAAAGCAATTATTTATCCTGAAAAAATTTCATTTGAACAAACTTCTTCTGAAATAACCGCAAATTACAAAAGTAAACTCGTTGCAGGAAATATATTATTAGACGCAAGTGGCGGTTTTGGAGTGGATGATTATTATTTCTCTAAAACGATACAACAAGTCTATCATTGCGAAATGAATCAGGAATTGTCTGAAATTGTTTCGCATAACTTCCATTCATTAAACGTTGCAAATTGCAGTTGTATCGTTGGTAACAGCACTGAAATACTGGAAAAATTAAATCAAAAACTAGATTGGATTTACGTAGATCCTTCCCGAAGAAATCAAACCAAAGGAAAGGTATTTATGTTGAAAGATTGTAGTCCGAATGTGCCCGCATTATTAGACTTTTATTTGAAACACACAAATAATATTTTAATTAAAACCGCACCAATTTTAGATATTTCGGCAGGATTAAAAGAATTAAAATACGTAAAAGAAATCCACGTTGTCGCAGTAAACAATGAAGTAAAAGAACTGCTTTGGATTTTGAAAAAAGACTTTTTAAATCAGCCACTTATCAAAGCGGTGAATCTGACTGAAAACAAAGTTGATTTATTTACTTTCAATTATGATGCAGCGAATAATTCGGTTTTTGGCTTACCTGAAAAATATTTGTATGAACCGAATGCGGCAATTATGAAGTCCGGAGGTTTTAGTGAAGTAAGCAATCAATTTCAATTAAAAAAATTTCACCAACATTCACATTTATATACGTCGAACGAATTAATTTCATTTCCCGGAAGAGTTTTTGAAATTCTAGAAATTATAAACTATTCAAAAATAGAGATGAAATCAAAACTTGAAAATCAAAAGTCGAATATCACACTTCGAAATTTTCCGGATACCGTAGAAAATATTCGGAAAAAGTGGCAAATAAAAGACGGAGGAACATTGTATAGTTTTTTCACAACCGATCTTCAAAACAATAAAATTGTATTACTTTGCAAAAAAAATTAAAGTCTAACATGAAAATTATATTTTTCTTCCTGCTTCTTGTTACTACCACTCAAGTAACAGCTCAAAAAAACTGTGATTATTCTGTAAACGTCAAAGATAGCATTGGAACTATTAAATCTACTAAACAATATTTGGTGTACGAACGTATTTTTGGGAGCACTTCCAATTCAATCTATCTAAACCTAACAAGCTCAGATGAAACGCCCTATTTGACTGTCCTGTTTATTAATAAAAGTCCGGACTTTATTAAGGCAAATTGCTTTGATGCAAAATCTAAACTTTATTTTCAATTGGAAAATGGTAAAATCATTACTTTATTACATGAAAATGCGGAGAAATGCGGTAATTATGTAAAAAGTGAAGTTGATCAAAAAAATGTTCGAGTTCTGGAAGGAAATTTTTTCTTTATGAAAGACACAATGGAGGAACTTAAAAAAAGTCCGGTTAGCGTACTCAGAATTAAACTAGGCACCGATACAATTGATTATGTCTTTAAAGAAGAACTTGTTTCAGAGATGGATAATAAGATGACTAGGCCTAACGGCTATTTTATAGATTATTTGCATTGTATCCAAAATTAATTGCATTCCCACTTAAAATTGGAAACTTTATCGGTTGCATCGGTTTTTAAATTATAATGCCACCATTCCGATCGAAAAGATAAAAAAAGACAGCTTTCCATGACAGATTTTAATAAAGTTCGATTAGTTCTAACAAGAGCTGAAGTGCCGGTATAATCATGTGCTGATTCAATTCCGAAATGATCAAATGAGGTACCCATATCCAATTCTTTTCCATTAACATCAACCAAAGTTAAATCTACCGCTCCCCCTCTATTGTGAATAGAACCTTTGGACGGATCGGCAACGTAAATAGGATTAGGAACCAATTTCCACATTATTTTTTGAACATCTAATGGGCGGTAACAATCAAAAATTTTAATTCTATAACCTAATTTCAAAAATTTTTCATTGGCTTCGATGAGGCTTTTAACGGTTTTGTATCTTAAAAAACATTCGGCACAATCGTATACTTTTGCTTTTAAAAAATTATCATCCGTGGCATATTTCATGTCAAAAATAATAGAATCGGAGTAAGTCTTTAAATTGACAAAAGTAGAATCAGCGGGTGTTTCAACAACAGTAGATTTTTTGTCTTGGGCAACGCAAGTGGCACTTATAAAAAGTAAAATCTGAATAAAACCAATTCTTAAAGTCATTTCATGTGATTTAATTAATCAGCAAACTGCAACCAATATTCATGAATTAATTCTTGATGCTGTTGGTAAAATAAAGTCGCTTTTTCTCTCGAACGAAAAGAAAGAAATTGTGGTAAAATAGCAATTCCGATGTATGGCTTTATTATTCCTTCACTAATCTGCGGGAAAATTGCATAATTTTCCAATTGATTGCTCCAACCACTGTGAAACGACTGTAATAGCTGACTCAATTGTGCTTTTGCTACGGCAGATTTTGCTAAATTTTGATTTACGAAAACGTTTTTATTTTCTTCACTCGTAGGCCTGTTCTCGTGCGATTCAATTTTTGAAAAACTATCAACATAGTACCCTGTAACCTCGTCTAAATCCATCCAGCTTTCCGGCATTTTAGGATTTTCAGCAAGGTATTTTTTTAATGCAACTATTTCTTCAAGGTATTTCTTTTGTTGAAGTTCAAGTGCATTCAAGCGGTTAATAATATTCAATTTTTCTTCAGTCGTCATAGTATCGCTATTCCGTTTCTAAAATTGATTGTAGTATTTGGGGCTACTAATCGTAATGTTATAGCAGGGAAAGGTATAATTTTATTCTACAAAATAATAATTATTGATGTAAAAAGTTAAAAAAGTCGATAAAATGTAGTTGAAACAAAAAACCACCTGAAAATCAGATGGTTTAAAGTGACCCAGTCAGGATTCGAACCTGAGACCTACTGCTTAGAAGGCAGTTGCTCTATCCAGCTGAGCTACTGGGCCATTGGTCGGGGTGGCAGGATTCGAACCTGCGGCCTCCTGCTCCCAAAGCAGGCGCGATAACCGGGCTACGCTACACCCCGAAAAAAGCGGAGAGACAGGGACTCGAACCCTGGCGACAGTTACCCGTCGACAGATTAGCAATCTGCTCCGTTACCACTCCGGCACCTCTCCTAAATTCTGCAAAGAACTTAACTTTTTTGCGGTTGCAAATGTAACTTTTCATTCGATACTTTACAAGTTATTGAACTCTTTTTTTTACTATTTTATTTCTATTTCTTCAAAGGTCTTAAATTCCAAGCGAATAGCTTTTTAAGTAAGCGAACTTTCATCTGTAAATACCTGTCTAAAATACTATTGAATCTTATTTAAAGAATCTGTTCAGAATTTATAAATTTTATAATTATTGTTTAAAAAATAGACTTAAAATCGTTAATTTCGCAACATAAACAAACAAGTATACAGTCATGAATAAAAACGTAGTTATTGTTTCCGCTGCACGTACTCCTATTGGAAGTTTTATGGGAGGACTATCCTCAGTTACCGCACCGCAGTTAGGTGCAATTGCAATTAAAGGTGCTTTAGAAAAAATAAATTTAGAACCAAAACTTGTTGATGAAGTTTTTATGGGAAATGTTGTGCAAGCAGGAGTTGGGCAAGCTCCCGCAAGGCAAGCTGCAATTTTAGCCGGTTTATCAAACACAGTGCCTTGCACCACAGTGAATAAGGTGTGTGCATCCGGTATGAAATCTGTGATGTTTGCAGCACAAGCAATTATTTCTGGAGATGCTGAAGTTGTTGTAGCAGGTGGTATGGAAAATATGAGTTTGATTCCACATTATGTACATTTAAGAAATGGAGTAAAATTTGGTCCAACTTCATTGGTAGACGGCATGCAAAAAGACGGATTATCAGATGCCTATGACAATAATGCCATGGGTGTTTGTGCCGATTTATGTGCTTCAGAATATAAAATATCGCGAGAAACACAAGATGCTTTTGCTATCCAATCCTATGAGCGTTCAGCTAAAGCTTGGTCTGATGGAAAATTTGATTCAGAAGTAGTTGCTGTGTCTGTTCCTCAAAGAAGAGGAGAGCCTGTAATCGTTTCAAAAGATGAAGAATACTCAAATGTAAAATTAGATAAGATTCCTAGTTTAAACCCTGCTTTTACAAAAGACGGAACAGTTACAGCTGCTAATGCATCAACAATAAATGACGGTGCTGCCGCCTTAGTAATTATGAGTGAAGAAAAAGCACTAGCGCTAGGATTAAAACCTTTAGCCTACATCAGAGGCTATGCGGATGCCGCCCAAGAACCAAAGTGGTTTACCACAGCTCCGGCAAAAGCCCTACCTAAAGCCCTAGAAAAAGCCGGAATAGCAATAAAAGATGTTGATTACTTTGAATTCAACGAAGCTTTTGCGGTTGTGGGCCTAGCAAATGCAGAAATTTTAGGCCTAACGGAAGACAAAATTAATGTGAATGGAGGTGCAATTTCACTTGGACATCCGTTAGGTTGTTCGGGTGCAAGAATTATTGTAACTCTAATCAATGTTTTAAATCAAAATAATGCACAAATTGGAGCTGCAGCTATTTGTAATGGCGGCGGAGGTGCTTCTGCAATTGTTATTGAAAAATATTAATTCTGATTTTTTTGGATGTACGGAATTTGTAATCTAGCAATAATCCCTTTAAGAGCCGAACCAAATGACCGAAGTGAAATGGTTTCACAGGTGTTGTTTGGCGAACATTTTGAAGTGCTCGAAACTCAGAAAAATTGGTCAAAAATCAAATTGTTTTTTGATAATTATGAAGGTTGGATTGATTCTAAACAAATTCAAATAATCAAGGAAAACGAATACAACGAACTTTCAAATAGTGATTTAATCTACAACGCTGATTTGATTGAATATGTTTCAAATCCATTAAACATGTTGATTCCAATACCACTTGGGTCATCATTATCCTTTTTGAATTTTGAAGCCATTAACCAGCAAAATTTTGAATTTGAAGGTCTAAAAGTAACCGGAATCAAACCCAAAGAAAATCTCTTAAAGACTGCATTTATGTATCTAAATGCTCCTTATTTATGGGGTGGGGTTACTCCATTTGGCATTGATTGTTCGGGTTTTACACAAATGGTCTATAAATTAAATGGTTATAAGTTAAAAAGAGATGCCTCACAACAAGCAACTCAAGGTGAAGCGTTGAGTTTTATTGAGGAAAGCGAAGCGGGAGATTTAGCATTTTTTGACAATGAAGAAGGCAAAATAATTCATGTGGGTATAATCATGAGCGATAATTATATTATACATGCCAGTGGTAAAGTTAGAATAGACCGTATAGACCATTTAGGAATCTACAATGTTGACACGGAAAGACACACGCACAAACTCAGAGTCATTAAAAAAATAGTATGAAAAAATCCCGAAACAATCGGGATTTTTAACTTATAAATTTTTTACATTTTTGCTTTCAAAGCTTTATACTTATCAGTCATATCAAGCATACTGTAAATGTTTAATAAAGTCTTTTTCGCTTCTTCATTTGTATCATTTAGTTCCACTGCTTTTTCTAAATAAGGCATTGCTTCTTTAAACAATTTTTCTCGTTCGCCTTT
Organism: Flavobacterium sp.; assembly: GCF_044371705.1. GTDB lineage: Bacteria > Bacteroidota > Bacteroidia > Flavobacteriales > Flavobacteriaceae > Flavobacterium. The sequence goes on from NZ_JBILTE010000074.1 coordinate 8,515, forward strand.
AAGTACATTATAGCGGGCATTATCTTTTGCATTATTCCCCAAACTATTCATTTCCTCGACAATTTTTGCATCGGCATCTATTTTCAAGATTGCAATATTGTAATAGGCATCACCATACTTAGGATTTAATTCAATTGCCTTCAAATAATAAGCTTCAGCTTGTTTATAATCATTGGTCTTAATTGCTGCTACGCCTAAATTATAAAACAATTCCGGATTAGTTGGATTCTTTGCAGCTGCCTCTTCAATAATCTTTTTATACGTTACAAAATCACCTTGATTGTAATACAAATTTGCTTCAGAAATAATTAAAGAAACGTCGTCTGGATTAGCTTTACGAGCCTCCGCAAAAGCATTTTTAGCTTCATCTACCTTTCCTTGTTCCATTAAAATCAGTGCAATATTTGCATATATTTCTCCTCTCTTCGAAGGTATTTTTTCATCACGAGGATTAGTATGCGTTTTAAATTTAATAGCGTTATCTCTAGCGGTTTTATTATCACCAAAACTCTCTTCGCGATCATTCAAAACACTTTTTGCATAATAATTATTGCCTTCGCCAGAATAGTCAATTCTTTTGAGCTCTCCATAGTACTCCAAGGCTTTATCATAATCTTTCCCACTTACAGCAAAAGAAGCTGCGTAATAAAGATTTAAAGGCTTCGTTTTATCTAACTCGTAAACACTATGCAATTTATTTGCACCATCAGCAAATTTACCTTTGTTTTGGTCTTCAATAGCTGAATTCACCAACTTAGTAGACAAATCCGTTATAGATGATTGTGCCAAAAGGGTATATTTATTTTTACCCGAAGTTTTTTCAATAGTCTTCATTTGTTGATAAGCAGTCGAAGCAGCCGTCAGATTTTTTGAAACATCAATATTCTTGTTAGCCATATCCAAACACGCATTTCCTTTTAAGAAATAAAAATGGGCTTTTTCTGCGTCAGTAGCATTTGCCATAACTCCCTCGGCATTTGCAATTGCAGTATTAATTTCACTTGGATTTGGGTTTTTCATAGCTTTTTCCAAAGCCTTAATTTGATCTTTTTGGGCATAAGTACTTAATGCCATCATAAAAGCGATTCCTGATATTACAGTTTTGCCTTTCATTGTAATTAAATTTAAGTTATTATTTATTCTTGGGTTTCTTCATTTTCTTCTGTTGTGTCTTCATCTGATTCTGACTCAAGCACTTCTTTTGTTACATCTTCAAATTCAACTTCTTCCACTTCTTCTTCTTTCATTACTTTGGTAACAGCCGCAATAGAATCATTACCTTTGATATTAATCAATCGGACTCCTTGTGTCGCACGTCCCATCACTCGTAAATCTGAAACTTCCATTCGGATCGTTAAACCTGATTTATTAATAATCATCAAATCATCCGCGTCCGTTACATTATTAATAGAGACCAATCTGCCCGTTTTATCAGTGATGTTAAGTGTTTTAACACCTTTTCCACCTCTGTTGGTAATTCTGTAATCATCTAATGAAGAACGCTTGCCATAACCATTTTCCGAAACAACTAAAATCTCACTGCTCATGTCATTTACAGAAACCATGCCAATCACTTCATCTTTATCATCTGCCAAAGTAATTCCGCGAACACCGGAAGCATTTCTTCCCATCGGACGGGTTTTGCCTTCTTCAAAACGAACCAACTTACCTGATTTAACAGCTACTAAAATCTGACTGTTTCCATTAGTTAATTTTGCTTCTAATAATTCGTCATCCTCACGAATAGTTATTGCGGCGATACCATTTTGTCTCGGGCGAGAATATTGTTCTAACAAAGTTTTTTTAACAATCCCTTGTTTGGTAGCCATAATAACATAATGACTATTGATGTATTCTTCATTTTTTAAATCTTGTGTGCATATGAATGCTTTCACCTTATCATCGTTTTCAATATTGATAAGGTTTTGAATGGCACGTCCTTTCGATGTTTTACTTCCCTCCGGGATTTCATACACACGCATCCAAAAACATTTTCCTTTTTGAGTAAAGAATAACATGTACTGGTGATTGGTTGCTACAAACAAATGCTCTAAGAAATCTTGATCTCTTGTTCCGGCACTTTTCTGACCTACTCCACCTCTATTCTGTGTTTTATATTCCGATAGATTTGTACGTTTAATGTAACCTGCATGAGAAATAGTAATCACCACATTTTCATCGGCAATTAAATCTTCAATACTTACATCACCACCTGAATATTCAATAACTGAACGACGCTCGTCACCATATTTATCTTTAATTTCATTCAATTCATCTTTGATTACTTGCATTCTCAAATCTTTGTTTGCTAACAATTCTCTCAAATACGTAATCAATTTCATGATTTCTTCATATTCTGCACGAAGTTTGTCTTGTTCAAGACCAGTAAGTTGCCGCAAACGCATTTCAACAATCGCACGAGCTTGAATTTCTGACAATGAAAAACGTTCGATTAACTTCGTTCTTGCTTCATCGCCGTCTTTCGAACTTCTAATCAATGCAATTACTTCATCAATATTATCGGACGCAATGATTAAACCTTCTAAAATATGAGCTCTTTCTTCTGCCTTACGTAAATCAAATTTTGCTCTACGAACCACTACATCATGACGGTGTTCTACAAAATAATGAATCAATTCTTTTAGATTCAACATTTGCGGACGGCCGTTTACCAAGGCAATATTGTTCACACTAAAAGACGATTGTAACTGCGTAAATTTATATAAGGTATTTAAAACCACGTTAGGTACAGCGTCACGTTTTAACTCGTAAACGATTCGCATTCCATTTCGATCGGATTCGTCACGAATATTTGAAATTCCTTCTATTTTCTTATCGTTTACCAAATCAGCTGTCTTTTTAATCATGTCAGCTTTATTCACTTGGTAGGGAATCTCTGTTACAATAATGGCTTCTTTTCCATTACTTTCTTCAAAACTTGTTTTGGCACGCATGACAATACGGCCACGTCCGGTTTTGAAAGCTTCACGAACACCTTCGTAACCATAAATAATACCTCCGGTTGGGAAATCGGGAGCTTTAATATGGTTCATTAATTCATCTATCTCAATTTCATTGTTGTCGATATAAGCCAATGTTCCGTCAATAACTTCCGTTAAATTATGCGGAGGCATATTAGTAGCCATACCAACTGCAATACCGGAAGCTCCGTTAATCAGAAGATTCGGAACTTTTGTTGGCATTACCTTCGGTTCATACAACGTATCGTCAAAATTCAACTGAAAATCAACGGTTTCTTTTTCAATATCTGCCATGATTTCCTCAGAAATCTTTTGCATTCTTGCTTCTGTATAACGCATTGCTGCCGGACTGTCACCGTCAACCGAACCGAAGTTCCCTTGGCCGTCTACCAACAAATAACGTAAACTCCACTCTTGTGCCATACGAACCATCGCATCATAAACAGATGTATCTCCGTGTGGGTGGTATTTACCCAAAACCTCTCCGACAATTCTAGCTGATTTTTTATGGGCCGATCTTGAATTAACTCCCAAATCATACATCCCGTATAAAACTCTTCTGTGTACAGGCTTCAAACCATCTCTAACATCAGGAAGTGCTCTGGATACAATTACCGACATCGAATAGTCGATGTAAGCTGACTTCATTTCGTCTTCAATGTTAATAGGAATTAACTTTTCTCCTTCAGACATAAGTATTTATATTTTAAAATTATAATTTCACAAAACGTGCTAATATATGGATTTTTGCCGCTTTTTAAAGCAAAAAACACAACTTATTTTAAAGATTTATTAACAAAAACAAGTCGGTATTTGGTTGATAAGTAACCTATCTAAGCACTTTTTTAATTCAGTTTTTTTTTGTCAATTTACTGACAGTAGTATAGCAAAGGAATGATTTTTGCATTCCACCCATATATTTACTAAATTTACCTTTAAAAAATATAGCTATGGATGATAATTTTTCACCAAGAGTTAAAGAT
>NZ_JBILTE010000233.1:0-3594 GCF_044371705.1 Flavobacterium sp.
GTGGAGGGCTTCGAATTGTTCTTTGGTTAGTCGGGTGTATTTCATTTTTAAAGGTACTGAGGTACTAAGGTGCTAAGGCACTGAGGTTTTTAATACTATTTAATTTTAATTTTTTCAATTCAGGTCTTGTTAAGATTTCGTCAGGATGTGAGTTACTAGTTGAGTACTAAGGTTCGCAAAACCCGAAACCCGCAACCCGTAACTCGCAACTTCTACCCAATCACATCCAGTTTCGCAAACCGCAACAGCAACTTCTTTATCCCACCCACATCAAATTTAATCTCCGCTTTCTTGTCGGCTCCGACGCCTTCTAGGTTTAAAACCTCACCTTTTCCGAAACGTTCGTGCATGACTATATTTCCTGGAACGAGTTTGGAATCAAATAAATTAGTACTTGCCGGAGCATTTCCTGTCACGGGTTTTAGCTTACGAATGGTGGAAGACGGTTCTCCGCCATACCGTTTGGGAGGCGTTCCATTAGTTGGTTTAGCTAATCGCAATTTCGATTTGTCTACATCGCCAAAAATATCCATGTCCATCATCGGTTTGTAGCGATATCCCGTTTCGGTGTGACTGATGTATTCCAAATATTGGTCGTCAATTTCTTCTATAAAACGAGAAGGCTCGCTGTCCATTAATTTTCCCCAACGGTAACGCGATTGAGCATAAGTCAAATACGCTTGGTGTTCGGCTCTTGTTAAGGCGACGTAGAATAAACGGCGTTCTTCTTCCAACTCACTTCGAGTGTTTAAACTCATGGCACTCGGAAACAAATCCTCCTCCATTCCAACTACAAAAACGGTTGGGAATTCAAGGCCTTTTGCCAAGTGAATGGTCATTAACGCCACACGGTCGTCGTCACCCGTGTCTTTATCTAAATCAGTTGCCAAAGCCACATCTTCCAGGAATTCTGACAACGCTCCTCGAGCACCGTCAATTTCTTTTTGACCTTCGGTGAAGTCTTTGATACCGTTTAGTAATTCTTCGATGTTTTCAATTCGGGCTATTCCTTCCGGTGTGCCGTCTTTTTTTAATTCTTGAACTAATCCTGTTTTTTTAGTGACATGTTCGGCCAAATAAAACGCATCCTGATTTTCGTTGATGACTTGAAAACTTTTAATCATCATGACAAAATCTTCCAACTTTTGTTTGGTTCCCGAGTTGAGTTTGAGGTCAATTTTATCAATATTTTCCATGACTTCAAAAATGGAACGCTTGTAATGATTGGCGGCAACGGTTAATTTCTCCACTGTACTGTCTCCAATTCCTCGAGCGGGATAATTGATGACACGAACCAAAGCTTCTTCATCCTTCGGGTTGATGACCAAACGTAAATAGCACAATACATCTTTGATCTCCTTGCGTTGGTAGAACGATAATCCACCATATATTCTGTACGGAATGTCGCGTTTTCGCAACGCATCTTCCATGGCACGAGACTGAGCATTGGTGCGATATAAAATAGCAAATTCCCCATTTTTCATTTGGTTTCGCATCTTTTCTTCAAAGATCGTAGAAGCTACAAAACGACCTTCTTCACCGTCGGTAATGCTGCGGTTGACCTTTATTTTGGGTCCGTCCTGATTATGCGTCCAAACGACTTTTTCTAACTTGGTTTTGTTTTTATCAATAATGGAATTGGCCGCTTGTACAATATTTTTCGTGGAACGGTAATTTTGTTCCAGGCGAAAAGTTTGCACATCGACATAATCTTTTTGAAAATTTAAAATGTTGTTGATGTTTGCTCCACGAAATGCATAAATACTTTGAGCATCATCCCCTACCACACAGATATTCTGAAAACGATCGGACAAAGCACGAACAATCAAATACTGCGAATGGTTGGTATCTTGGTACTCATCCACCAAAATATATCGAAAACGGTCTTGGTATTTGGCCAAAACATCCGGAAAACGATTCAATAATTCGTTGGTTTTTAACAACAAATCATCAAAATCCATCGCTCCCGATTTGAAGCAACGCTCGACGTAATTATTATAAATTTCACCCATTCGAGGCTTTTTGCTCATGGCGTCTGCTTCTTGCAATTCGGGATTATTGAAATACGCTTTAACTGTAATCAACGAGTTTTTATAGGAAGAAATGCGACTAAAAACCTGTTTGGGTTTGTAAATATCTTTGTCGAGTTGCATTTCTTTGATGATTGCCCCGATTAGGCGGACACTATCTTGAGCATCGTAAATAGTAAAGTTGCTTGGATAGCCTAATTTCTCTGCTTCGATGCGAAGGATTTTAGCAAATACCGAGTGAAATGTTCCCATCCATAGATTTTTCGCTTCGTTGCTACCTACGATATCCGAAATACGTTTCTTCATTTCGCGAGCAGCTTTGTTGGTAAACGTCAGCGACAAAATATTGAAGGCATCCACTCCCAAACTCATTAAGTAAGCAATTCGCATTGTTAAAACTCGGGTTTTTCCGGAACCTGCACCGGCGATGACAATCATGGGACCGTCTTTTTGGAGTACTGGTGCACGTTGGGCTTCATTGAGTTGATTGATGTATTCGTTTATCATAGTATTTTTAGCAAAGTTCAAAAATAAGCTTACTAATGATTTATTACAATTAAAATTGTTACGATTTATCAACTAAAATTCTATTTTTGCAGGAGACGTTTTAGCCCCGATAGCAGTGGAAAACATTTTTTTGTAAAAGCTATTTTTTCTTGGTAAAAAAAAGCGACGAGAGGGAGCTCTTTTTTTGACAGTAGAAAAAAAGATTTTACAAGAAAATTTTGGAACGGATAGCGGGAAATAGCTCCAAAATAAACTAAAAAGAACTATGGAATCCATTAAACTAATTGAACTGATATCCTTTACATTACCGGCTATTATCACGGGAATTGTGGCTTACTCCTTTTTCAATTTACACAACAAAAGTGAGCAGGAACGCCGCAATTATTTGCTGCAAAAAGAATTACAAAAAGATGCTTTACCGTTACGTTTACAAGCATATGAACGCATGGTTTTGTATTTGGAACGCATCAATCCGGCGAAATTATTGATTCGTGTAGCTCCCTTTTCGGATGATAAAAATGCCTATGAAACTTTTTTGATTCAGCAAATTGAACAAGAATTTGAACACAATTTAACCCAGCAAATTTATTTGACTGAAGATTGTTGGACGGTTATCACAACAGCTAAAAACACCATTATTCAAAATATTCGCAAAGCAAATATGAGTGAAAAAGTAGAATCATCGCACAAACTACGTGAGGTAATTCTAAGTGATTTATTGGACAAACAATCGCCCAGTTATATGGCAATTAGTTATTTAAAAACGGAAGTGATTCAAATGATGGGTTAGTTTTGCAACAACCTTTTTAACTGACTTTGTTCTGCCGCATGTAAACTCGGAAGCATTTCTTCAAAATACTTTTTGTGTCGGTCGGTTTTGACTAATTCACGTATTTGATTGCGGGCAAAAAGAGTGAACTGCCATTTGTGGTGCGTGGTTGCGTTGACTAAATTCCGCAAGATATTTTGATCATTCGGATTCAGAAACAACAGATTGGTTAACGCATTCTGACGAATAGAACTTTCAAAATTTGGCGAACTGTAATTCAGTAATTCA
>NZ_JBILTE010000276.1:0-2549 GCF_044371705.1 Flavobacterium sp.
GTTATCCCTATTTTGGTGCATTTGTTTCAATTGCGAAGGTTTAAAAAAGAATATTTTACCAATGTTCGCTTTCTGAAAGAACTTTCCATTCAAACACGTAAAAGTTCGCAACTTAAAAAATGGTTGCTGCTGCTTACCCGTTTGTTGCTTTTACTCTGCTTAATTCTAGCCTTTGCTCAACCCTTCTTTCAAGCAAAAGACCATAAAAGTTCAGCCAATGAATTGGTCATTGTTTTAGACAATTCCTTTTCCATGCAAGCCAAAGGTCAGAAAGGAGAATTACTAAAGCGTACCGTTCAGGAATTACTGGAAAATACTCCGGAAACGCAAAATTTTACACTCATCACCAATGGCGAAACGTATCACAATACCGATATTAAATCCATTCAAAAAGAATTACAAAACCTTAAATACAGTGCGTCACCTTTCCAACTGGACGAAGTACTCACAAAAATTAAGTCAAAGAAAACACGTTTCAACCGCGATTTAGTTATAATAACCGATGCTGTACGTTTGAAAAGCAATCAATTGAAAAGTATCGACAGCACAATGAATGCCTATTTTATTGTGCCAAAAGCGGAACAGAAAAACAATGCGTCTGTGGATAGCGTTTACATCAGTCAACGCATGGATAATTTTTACGAAATCACCATCAATTTAAGTGCTTACGGCACGTTCGAAGAAGAAATTCCCGTGGCTCTTTACAACAATAAAAACCTGATTGCCAAAACGCAAGTAAAATTCGACACCAACAAAAAAAGTATCAACCTCACCATACCGAATGCCGATTTTAATGGTTATGTGTCTATTGAGGACAATCGTTTGCCGTATGACAACTTCTACTATTTCAGTATCCTTAAACCAAAAAAAGCAAATGTGTTGAGTATTGGCGAAGCAGCAAAAGCCAATTATCTCTCAAAAATATATAGTGTAGCAGAATTCAATTACAGCAACAGCGAACTCAAAACATTGGATTACAATAGCATTGATCAACAAGATGCGATTGTTTTAAACGAATTGACGGAAATTCCAAATGCGTTGCAAACCACATTGAAATCATTTATTGAAAAAGGTGGTCAAGTAGTGCTGATTCCTTCTTCGTCGGGGAATATTTTAAGTTACAATACCTTCTTAAATCAAATAGGAAGTGTGCAATTGGGAACTGTAGAAAATAATGTGAAGAATGTAACGGCTATTTCTTTTGCACATCCGCTGTATCAAGGTGTTTTTGAAAAGAAGATCGATAATTTCCAATATCCAACTACGAAAAGCAATTTCATACTTAAATCAGGTAGTCCTGCTATTTTAATTTATGAGGACCAAAATCCGTTTTTAACATCGGTTTCAAATGATTTGGGAACGGTTTATGTCTTCGCTGCAGCGATAAATAAAGAGAATTCAAATTTTCAGAACTCACCATTGATTGTGCCGACTTTTTACAACATGGCCCAAAACAATTTTAAATCGGGTGTTATTGCACTTCCTGTTGGTAAGAATAGTATTTTTGTTGTGGAAGCGGAGTTGAATAAAGATGACATTCTAACGATTGGTAATGAAGAAGGTTCTTTTATTCCTTCGCAACAATTACTCAACAACAAAGTGAAAGTAACTTTTGGAGAAATGCCAACAGAAGCCGGAAATTACAATGTATTGAAAAAGGAGGAAACGCTGCAATCGATTAGCTTCAATTACGACCGAACGGAAAGTGATTTAAGCGAAGATAACAGTGCTCTTTTAGCGGATTATAAACGAATTGATTCGGTAGAAACCGTTTTTGATCAACTGCAATCCGAACGAACCGACCAACAAATCTGGAAATGGTTTGTGTGGTTAACTTTACTTTTCTTAATTTTAGAACTACTTATTCAAAAATTTGTCAAATGAACCACTTAGTCATTCGAGAAGCCAAGATAATTGACCCCAACAATTCGTTGCACAATCAGGTAGTTGATATCCTGATTGCTGAAGATACTATTGAAAAAATAGGCAAAAACCTTCAAGTGCCTAAAAACACCAAAGAACTGAAATTTGAAAACTTACATGTTTCCAAAGGTTGGTTTGACACCTCGGTATCTTTTGGAGAACCCGGGTTTGAAGAGCGAGAAACCATTGCAAACGGCATGAGAGTAGCTGCAAAAAGTGGTTTTACAGGTGTGGCTTTGCAACCGAATTCAGCACCGGTAGTAGACAATCAATCACAAGTTACATTTGTGCTTGACCGTTCGATGGACGCCGCGATCGACTTATTTCCCATTGGAGCTTTAACCAAAAACTCGGAAGGAGCGGATATGGCGGAATTATTTGATATGCAAAATGCAGGTGCGATTGCTTTTGGCGATTACAACAAAAATATTACCAATGCGAATGTTTTAAAAATTGCATTGCAATACGTTCAGGATTTTGATGGATTGATTATCACTTATTGCCAAGACGAAAAAATCAAAGGAAACGGAGTTGCGAATGAAGGTGTTGCTTCCACAAGATTAGGTTTGAAGGGAATTCCCGCCTTAGCCGAAGAATTGATGGTTGCCAGAAATTTATTCTTACTT
>NZ_JBILTE010000075.1:0-12099 GCF_044371705.1 Flavobacterium sp.
TATTTTTTGGTTGGAAAGTTTATCTGGCGGTAATTGCAGTAGCTTTCTATAATGTTGGAATCAATGCCTACATTGTGCTTTTAGCGGGAGCTTTTACCCGAACGCCTATTGATTTAACAAGTAATAAGAACGCTTTTGGCGATAAAAAAGCATTTAATTTTAAAACCTTTTTGCTGATTATTCCTCAAATTATCTTGCCTGTTGCTTTGTACTTTGTCGGGAATTATTTTTTTAGTGATTTAGTTGGATTTGCATTTGTTGCAGGAGCGGGAATAGCCGGTTTTGCTTTAAAAGGCAAAGTGTTCAACATGATTGAAAACATCTATCAAAAGCAGAAATACGAAACCATTGCAGCGTATAAGCAAAAAAATTAATTAGTTCCGTAATATAAAGATATAGCCATGATAAAAGTTCAAAACCTTACCAAATCCTACAACGGTGTAACCGTCTTAAACATTGATTATCTTGAAATTCCAAAAGGCGAAAGTTTTGGATTAGTAGGAAATAACGGAGCCGGAAAAACCACTTTTTTCAGTTTGTTGTTAGATTTGATTCAACCCTCCACTGGTTTAATAACCAGTAATTCCATCCAAGTTCATACCAGTGAACAGTGGAAACCGTTTACATCCGCTTTTATTGACGAAAGCTTTTTAATCGGTTATTTAACACCCGAAGAATATTTTTATTTTATTGGTGAATTAAGAGGTTGGAACAAAGCGGATGTGGATGCTTTTTTAGTAAAATATGAAGATTTCTTTAACGGTGAAATTTTACAAAATAAAAAATATCTAAGAGACTTATCCAAAGGGAATTCCAAAAAAGTGGGAATTGTTGCTGCTTTAATTGGCGAACCTGAAGTCATTATTTTAGACGAGCCTTTTGCTAATTTAGATCCAACAACGCAAATTCGTTTGAAAAAAATTATCAAAGAATTGGCAGATGATAAATCGGTAACGGTCTTAGTTTCCAGTCACGACTTGCAGCACACAGTTGAGGTTTCCAACAGAATCGTTGCTCTTCAAAAGGGAGAAATTGTAAAAGATTTAATTCCTTCTTCGGAAACGTTGAAAGAATTAGAAGCATTTTTTGCGGCTTAGTCAACAATAAAGCAAACACCTCTTTTTTCTAAGAAATCAGAAACAAGAGGTGTTTGTCTGTAAAAAATCTTCATTCGTTTTCTCAATTTCAAAAAGAAACGTATTTTTACCCGTTAGATATACTAAAAACAGTACTTTTTAGTTATCTCCTATAAATGTTTTGCTTTGAAAATTAGTACCTTAAAATATACTCTATACGGATTTTTTTTTCTTTTTTTGATTGCTTGTTCTACTAAAAAAGACAAGTTTGTCAACAGGAATTTTCAAGCTTTAAATACAGAGTTCAATGTACTCTATAATGGCGATATAGCTCTACAAAAGGGAATTACCGATTTAAAACTAAATTATACGGATAATTATTGGGAAATGCTTCCCATAGAACGATTACAAGTTACAGAAGAAGTTTTAGAAGCTGCAAAAGCAAGTGATCCCAATTTTGAACGTTCGGAAGACAAAGCTATCAAAGCCATTCAAAAACGTTCCATGTTAATTGGTGGTACCGAACGAAATCCGCAAATTGACGAAGCCCACTTACTTTTAGGCAAATCACGCTATTATTCGCAACGATTTCTTCCGGCTTTGGAGGCATTTAATTATATTTTATACAAATATCCGAGCAGTAGTAAAATTTATGAGGCAAAAATCTGGAGAGAGAAAACAAATATTCGTCTGGAAAACGATGCGTTGGCAGTGAACAATTTGACGAAATTATTAAACGAAATCAAATTCAAAGATCAAATTTTTTCAGACGCTCATGCCAGTTTAGCCCAAGCTTATTTGAATTTAGATGATGTTGACAATGCTGTTAAGAGCATTAAATTGGCCACAGAATTTACCAAATCAAACGAAGAAAAAGCCAGGTATAAATATATTTTAGGTCAGCTTTACGAAAAACAAAATTATCAGGATAGTGCCTTTGCAGCCTATCAATCGGTAATCGATATGAAGCGGAAATCACCTAGATCCTATCTTGTGCATGCACATATTCAACAAGCTAAGCAGTTTGATTTTAAAACAGGAGATACTGTAGCTTTTCTTAAGGAATACAATAAATTGATTGACGAGTATGAAAACAAACCTTATTTAGATGCTTTATTTCATCAAAAAGGCCTCTTTTATGACAAACAAAAGAACGATAAAGAAGCAGTTTTTAATTATAACAACTCGTTAGACTATCAAACAAACGATAAATATACCGTTGCATCCAATTATCGTAATATTGCTGAAATCTACTTTTACAATGCAGAATATCGATTGGCTGGAAATTATTATGACAGTACTTTGGTAAGCTTAACACCAAGAACCAGAGAATATAATGCCATTAAAAAAAAGCGACTTAATCTAGATGACGTCATTAAATATGAAGGAATTGTTACCCGAAATGACAGTATTTTAAAAATCGTTTCACTTTCGGAACCGGAAAGGGTGGCTTATTTTGAAAAATATATTGAAAATATAAAAAAGAATGAAGACGAAATTTTGCAAAAGCAAAAAGACGAACAGGCTCAGCAAACTCAATCGGAAGACAATCCATTTGCTCAAAACACAAATAATTCTATTGCACAATTACCTAAACCGGGCGGCACTTCTGCTTCAGGTAACACCTTTTATTTTTACAATTCCGCAACCGTTGCTCAAGGAAAGCTGGATTTTGTAAAAAGATGGGGGAAAAGAAAACCGGACGGATATTGGCGTATTTCTGCTACCAATCAACCAAAGGAATTAATTGAAGAAGCAGAAGAGGAAGTTGTCTTCAATACGGACCCACTAGATGATAATCCAGAAAAAATTGACCCGAGATTTACATCGGCATTTTATACCGGTCAAATTCCAAGTTCTCAAATTGAAATTGACAGTATTGCCGACGAACGCAATTTTGCATATTATCAATTGGGTGTAATTTATAAGGAGAAATTCAAAGAATATCAACTTTCCGCTAATCGATTTGAATTGTTATTAGACAGTAATCCGGAAGAACGGTTGGTACTGCCCGCTTTGTATAATTTATATAAGGTATACGAAATTATAAATCCTAGTCAAGCGGTGGCAATTAAAAATCAAATTATAAGTCAGTACCCAAATTCACGGTATACTCAAATTTTAACCAATCAAGTTTCCGGCGATGCAGCTATAGACGACAATCCGGCTGTTGCATACGCTCAATTGTATAAAATGTTTGAAGAAGGGGACTATCGAAATTTGTTACCTAAAACAGACGAAGCTATTGATAAATTTACAGGCGATGAAATTGTTCCGAAAATTGAATTTTTAAAAGCAAATGATATTGGAAAATTAAAAGGATTGGGTGAATACAAAACTGCTCTGAACTATGTGGCATTAACTTATCCAAATGTTTCGGAAGGAAAAGAAGCCGAATCATTTTTAAACAATAGGTTGCCGCAGTTAGAAAGTTTAGATTTTAATCAAAATGATCCATTAAGTTATAAAATTTTATACCAAGCCGATAATTTAGAAGATAAAAAAACAAAAGTACTTATTGAGAAAGTCAATAAATTCATTAAAGACCGTGGCTTGAAAGGTTTGAAAACTTCAATCGATATTTATACGATGGAGCAAAACTTTTTGGTGATGCATGGCATCCAAACGGAATCTGACGCCAAAGAAATTGTTTCAATTTTAAAAGAATACAAAGAATACAAAATCACTGAGCCGGCCATTGTAATTTCTAATGAAAATTATGTAGTTGTTCAAATTAAAAAGAATTTGAAGGATTATTTAAATCCGAATTATGTTCCGGCACCAAAAAAGAATTTTGCTCCGGTCATTTCAAAGGAAGTAACCAATCAAAAAGTGCCTGAAAATGTAGCTCCGAGAGCAAAACCTTCAAAGGCCAAAACTGTTCCGAAGGAAGTAAAACAAAATAGTGAATTAATGAGAGACGATCCGCAGCCATCAAAAGATACGCGAGGATCAATAACACCGCCAAAAGGCGAACCAAAAAAAGGATAATTATGTTTAAAAAAGACACCAACTCCTACACCGATTTATTAGGCAAAACAAATAGAATTGTAGAAGGCACAAAGTTAAAAGGAGATATTGTTTCACAAGCCGATTTTAGATTGGATGGTGAGTTAATCGGTAATTTTCATTCCAATGGAAAATTAGTCATTGGTCCTGCAGGCTTTGTAAAAGGCGATATTGTTTGTAAAAATCTGGATATCGAAGGGAAATTTGAGGGTAAAATTCAAGTAACCGAAATTCTAAGCATCAAAGCAAAAGCAACCATACTTGGTGAGGTTGTTTGTGGAAAACTGGCTGTTGAACCCGGAGCCATTTTTACGGCCACTTGCACCATGAAGCCAAACGTTAAAAACCTAACACCCAATAATGCCGAACGAACCGAAGAAAAAACCGCTTAATAAATGGTTACAACTCATCAACATTCCTATACAAATGGGTGTGGTGATTTTTCTTTTTGCATATCTCGGACAGTATTTAGATGAAAAGTATGGGAATGTAAACGATTCAAACACCAAAATTTTTACGATGATTGGTGTTTTTTTAGCTTTGTATAACGTCTATCGACAAGTAAATCAATTAAGCAAAGAAGAATGATTGCTCTAAAAAAACTATGGAATGTTTATAAATACTTACTAATTGTAATTCCTATTTTCCTTGTTCATTTATTGATTTTTCAAAAGCCCTCCTTAGAAAGTGCCGCTCAAGATTTTTATTATTCGATCCCTTTTTTATACCTATTATATATTATCTTCTCAAAAATCATTCTTTTTGTGATTGTAAAAGTTTCCGAAAAGAATTTTGATAACACGGGAATGACATTCCTTGTTTGTACAACGATAAAAATGGCTATCTCTTATTTTATAGCTCGTCCCATTTTAAATGCTCCAACAGAAAATACGATTGAGCAAGCAAACTTTTTTTTCATATTCATTCTTTATTTAGCAATTGAAACCCTGATTACGATCCGATTATTAAACAAAAAACAATAATCAACTGTTTATGGTGCGTAGTATTCAAAAAAAATAATTTTAATACACTTGCAGAATAAAGAAAAAATGTACCTTTGCACCAAATTTTAGAAACCCTAATAGTTAAGTTAAATCAATATGGTGATTTCAAAAAAACCACTTCATTTTATAGTTGCCTTGCTAGTATCGGTTTTACCGTTGGTAGCTGCTGCAAGTAATCCGGATTCTACTGCTGTTCAAACAGTTGCTGTTCACTCTGAAACGGAAGCACATCATACAGAAGAACCAAAAGATTTAAAAACTGAAATCAAAGAATACATTAACCACCATTTATTGGATAGTTATGATTTTCATTTGTTTTCTTGGGAAGATGATTCAAAAGTAGCACACCACATTGGGTTTCCATTACCAGTTATTTTAGTTGATAATGGTGTTCAGTTTTTCATGTCATCAAAATTTCATCATGGTGAAACAGTTGCCGAAAGCAACGGAAACTTTTATAAATTATACCATGGGAAAATTTATAAAACCGATGCTGAAGGAACAATTAAATATGATGCAGAACATCATGTGACCAACGCAAAGCCAACAATTGATTTATCAATAACTAAAAACGTTTTCATGATGTTAGTAGTTAGTTTACTAATGTTATGGTTATTTTCAAGTTTGGCGAAATCGTATGCAAAAAATGGCGGAATTGCTAAAGGAGCAGGTAGATTTTTTGAGCCAATCATCTTGTATATTAGAGATGATATTGCAATTCCAAATATTGGACACAAGAATTACAAAAAGTACATGAGCTATTTATTGACCATCTTTTTCTTTGTATGGTTTTTAAATATGTTCGGATTAACACCTCTTGGGGTAAACGTTACAGGTAATATCGCTATTACTGCAGGTCTTGCTATTTTAACGTACTTAATTACAACATTTACAGCTAATAAAAATTATTGGGGACATATTTTCTGGATGCCGGGTGTTCCAACACCAATGAAAGTAATTTTAGCTCCAATTGAATTATTAGGAACAATTATTAAACCGTTTTCATTGATGATACGTTTGTATGCAAATATTGTTGCAGGTCACGTAGTATTAATGAGTATCATTGGTTTGATGTTTATTTTCAAAAACTGGTTAGGAAGTAGCTTGTCGTTCTTCTTAGCTTTTGCGTTATCATTGTTGGAAATTTTGGTTGCGGCTTTACAAGCCTATATTTTCACAATGTTGTCTGCTTTATATTTTGGTGCTGCGAATGAAGAGCATCATCATGAAGAAGGACATCATTAATAAATTGAATGTTTAATTAAATATATATACATTATGCAAATTCCAACAATTGTAGGAGCAGGATTAATCGTTATCGGTGCTGGTTTAGGTATTGGTAAAATTGGTGGTTCAGCAATGGATGCTATCGCTCGTCAACCAGAAGCTTCTGGAAAAATTCAAACAGCTATGCTTATTGCAGCTGCTTTGATTGAAGGTATCGGTTTCGCTGCGTTATTCGCATCTTAATCCAAAAAAATCAACAACAGTTATAACGGTTGGTTATAACTGTTGTTTTTAAAAAAATTAAAATTTTCTAAATTATTTATATAAATGGATAAGTTAATAGAACAGTTTTCACTTGGTTTGTTTTTTTGGATGCTTGTCATCTTCATCGGGTTGATTTTCTTAATGAGAAAATTCGCTTGGAAACCAATTTTAGATGCCGTTAACCAAAGAGAAGAAGGAATCAGAAATGCATTACTTTCAGCTGAAAATGCAAAAAAAGAAATGTTAAACCTTCAATCTTCTAACGAAAAATTAGTAGCAGAAGCAAGAGCAGAACGTGATGCGATGATGAAAGAAGCTCGTGAAATCAAAGAAAAAATGATTAACGATGCAAAATCAGAAGCTCAATTGCAAGGTGAGAAAATGATTGCTCAGGCAAAAGCCGCTATCGAAAGTGAAAAAAATGCAGCAATGGCTGAGTTGAAAAATCAAGTTTCAACCTTGTCATTAGAAATTGCAGAAAAAGTATTAAGAGACGAATTGTCTAACAAAGAATCTCAAACCAAATTGGTCGAGAAAATGTTAGGTGACGCTAAATTAAATTAATCCGTATGTCAAGAGCTGCGATTAGATATGCGAAAGCAATAATAGAAAATGCTGTTTCCAACGGAAGAGCTGATGCGGTGAATCAAGATATGAAATTGATTTTAACTACCGTAAGTTCAAACGAAGAGTTACAACATTTTTTAATCAGTCCAGTGGTAAAACCACAACAAAAATATACAGTTATTGCTGAAATTTTTGCTGCAGTTCAACCGGACACCAAAGGATTGTTTTTATTGCTTAAGGAAAACAAACGTTTTGAAATTTTAGCCGAAATTGCCCGACAATACAACGCTCAACACGATGTATTGAATGGAATTGAAGTAGCTAAAGTAACTACCGCTTTTCCTATTACTCCTGATTTAGAAGCTAAGGTTTTAGCGAAGATCAAAGAGTTTTCAACGAGTAAAATCACCATCGAAAATATAATAGATCCATCAATTATTGGAGGTTTTATTTTACGAATAGGTGACCAACAATACAATGCATCTGTTGCCAACAGATTGCAAGAATTAAAGAGAGAGTTTAGTAATTAATATTCCAAAAAAGATATATCATAATGGCGGAAATTAAACCTGCTGAAATTTCAGCAATATTAAAAAAACAATTATCTGGTTTTGAATCAGGTGCATCGTTAGAAGAAGTAGGAACAGTACTTCAAGTGGGTGATGGTATCGCTCGTGTTTACGGCTTATCAAATGCTCAATACGGAGAGTTAGTGCAATTCGACAACGGATTGGAAGCGATCGTATTAAACTTGGAGGAAGACAATGTTGGGGTAGTATTGTTAGGTCCTTCAACAGGTATTAAAGAAGGTTCTACAGTAAAAAGAACACAACGTATCGCTTCCCTAAAAGTAGGTGAGCAAATGGTAGGTCGTGTAGTAGACACTTTAGGAAATCCAATTGATGGCAAAGGACCAATCGGCGGAGATCTTTATGAAATGCCATTGGAAAGAAAAGCTCCCGGAGTAATTTTCCGTCAGCCGGTAACTGAACCATTGCAAACGGGTATCAAATCCATTGATGCAATGATTCCGGTAGGAAGAGGTCAACGTGAGTTAGTAATTGGTGACCGTCAAACAGGTAAAACAACTGTTTGTATTGACACCATTTTGAATCAAAAAGAATTTTATGATGCAGGTCAACCTGTGTTTTGTATCTACGTAGCAATTGGTCAAAAAGCGTCAACTGTTGCCGGAATTGCAAAAACATTAGAAGACAAAGGAGCAATGGCTTATACGATTATCGTAGCAGCAAATGCTTCCGATCCTGCACCAATGCAAGTATATGCTCCATTTGCCGGAGCAGCAATCGGAGAATATTTCCGTGATTCAGGACGTCCGGCTTTAATTATCTATGACGATTTGTCTAAACAAGCGGTTGCTTACCGTGAGGTTTCTCTTTTATTAAGAAGACCACCGGGACGTGAGGCATATCCTGGAGACGTTTTCTACCTTCACTCAAGATTGTTAGAAAGAGCTGCAAAAGTGATTGCTGATGATGATATCGCTAAAAACATGAACGATTTACCGGAATCTTTACGTCCAATCGTAAAAGGGGGTGGTTCATTAACAGCTTTACCAATTATCGAAACACAAGCGGGTGACGTTTCTGCGTATATTCCAACCAACGTAATTTCGATTACAGACGGTCAGATTTTCTTAGATGGTGATTTGTTTAACTCAGGGGTTCGTCCGGCAATTAACGTTGGTATTTCGGTATCTCGTGTTGGGGGTAACGCTCAGATTAAATCAATGAAAAAAGTGGCAGGTACATTGAAATTAGACCAAGCTCAATTCCGTGAATTGGAAGCGTTTGCTAAATTTGGTTCAGATTTGGATGCCGTTACTTTAAACGTAATTGAAAAAGGAAAAAGAAACGTTGAAATATTAAAACAAGCGGTAAACGATCCTTACAAAGTGGAAGACCAAGTAGCGATTATCTATGCAGGTTCTAAAAACTTATTAAGAAACGTTCCGGTTGTAAAAGTAAAAGAATTCGAAAGAGACTTCTTAGAATACTTGAACAACAAGCATAAAGATACTTTGAATGCATTAAAAGCAGGTAAATTCACAGACGAAATTACAGATGTTTTAGACAATGCAGCAAAAGAAGTTTCAGCGAAATATAACTAAAAAAAGTATTAAGTACTGAGTATTAAGAATTAAGACGTCTTGATACTTAGTACTTAAATCTTAATACTAAAAAAATGGCAAACTTAAAGGAAATACGTAATAGAATTACTTCCGTTTCATCGACGATGCAAATTACATCGGCTATGAAAATGGTTTCTGCAGCTAAGCTAAAAAAGGCTCAAGATGCCATTACGGCAATGCGACCTTATGCCGAAAAATTGACTGAGATTCTTCAAAGCTTGAGTGCTTCGATGGAAGGCGAAGTGGGTGGAGATTATACATCACAACGTGAGGTAAACAGAGTATTAATTGTAGCAATTACATCCAACAGAGGTTTGTGTGGTGCTTTTAATACCAACGTGATCAAACAAGTGAAAGTAGTTGCTGATTCTTATGCAGGAAAACAAGTAGATATTTTTGCTATTGGTAAAAAAGGAAACGACGTTTTACGCAAAACACATACAGTAATTGAAAATAAAAGTGAGGTTTTTGATCATTTGACTTTTGATAATGTAGCGGCTATTTCTGATCTATTATCTGAAAAATTTATTTCAGGAGATTATGACAAAATTGAAGTGGTTTACAATCAGTTCAAAAATGCGGCTACGCAAATTGTTCAAACAGAACAGTTTTTGCCTTTAGCTCCAGTAGTGGGTGCTGCAACTGCAAGTTCCGATTATATTTTTGAACCATCCAAAGAAGAAATTGTGTTGACTTTGATTCCAAAATCATTGAAAACGCAATTGTACAAATCCATTCGCGATTCATTTGCTTCCGAACATGGTGCTCGTATGACCGCGATGCACAAAGCAACAGACAATGCAACGGAATTAAGAAATCAATTAAAATTAACTTATAACAAAGCACGTCAAGCTGCGATTACTAACGAAATCCTTGAGATTGTTGGTGGAGCAGAAGCGTTGAAAGGATAAGTAAAATAACATACATTTAAGAAAGTCACGTGAATAGCGTGACTTTTTTATTTTATATCTTTGAGAATATAAATTTTATTCGAATGAGACATCGTATCTTCTTTTTATCATTTTTACTTTTAACTTCCATTTCTCTGTCTTCTCAAACATTATCGCTTTCTGAAATTATGAAAGGTGATGAATTTATTGGTCATCAGCCGGAAAACCATCGCTGGTCAATTGATGGTTCCACCGTATATTTTGATTGGAATCCAAAAAATGAAAAAGGAAGCAGTACTTATTTTTGGAAGAAAGGTATGAAATCGCCTGAAGTTTTTATGGGAGATGAAACGTTTACTGAACAAAATTTCGAGTCACAACAAGAATTTGAAAAATACTATTATACCAAAAGTGGTGTTTTGTATGGTTATGATAAGAAGTCTAAAACATACAAGAAAATTATTCAATCCACACAAGGAATTTCGAACATCACAAGAAGCAATCAGCCAAACATTTTATTTTTTCAACAAAACAGAAATTTGTATCGTTTGAATATGGATGATTTTTCATTGAATCAATTGACCAATTTCACTTCTAATAAATCATCAGAAACCAAATCGGAAGATACTTTTTTAAGTCAGCAACAAAAGGAATTGTTTCAATTTATTAAAGATCAGGAAGCTAAAAAAGAGTGGAACAAAGACAAATCAGAAAAAAATAAAGAAATTTTCCCGAAAGAGTATTTTTTTGATAAATCATCTATTGAGCAAATCACGCCTTCGCCAAACAGTAAATTTGTAACCTTCAGACAATCGGATTATTCTCCAACAACGTCTACAAAAGTTGAAAATTTTATCACAGACGACGGTTACACGAGAAATAGTAATGCGAGAGCAAAAGTCTCAATAAACAACTTGAACAAACACAAGTTAGGTATTATTAATACTGAAAAAGACACGGTTTATTTCGTTTCATTTTCTAATCTAACAGGAATTAAAGAGTATCCAAAGTACTTTCAGGAATATGACAATCTGAAGGAAAAGGGAAAAACGGAAAAAGCAATTGTGATGCAAGCTCCGATTTATAACAAGGAAGGAAGTTTGGCCGTAATGAATATTCGTAGCCAAGACAATAAAGACCGTTGGATTGTGCAATTAGATTTGAATACCGGAACAATTACTGAATTGGATCATCAGCACGACGAAGCTTGGATTGGCGGACCCGGAATTCCCGGGTATGCCTCTGGAAATGGAACTTTAGGATTTCTAAAAGACAATCAAACTGTTTATTTTCAATCGGAAGCCACAGGATTTTCGCATTTGTATTTGTTACATGTAAAAACCAAGCAAAAAACGCAACTGACAAATGGTAAATGGGAGGTTCGAGATGCAAAACTATCCAACGACGGAAAATCATTTTATATCACCACCAACACAACGCATCCCGGTAATCGTGAGTTTTATAAATTAGATATCGCTTCTCAAAAAATGATACCAATTCTTACCAAAGAAGGAGCACATGAAGTGGAATTATCTCCGGATGAAAAAACTCTATTAGTGCGTTATTCGACCAAAAACAAACCATGGGAATTGTATGTTGCCGATAACAAATCGAACACGACTTTGCAGCAAATTACATTTTCAACCACCAAAATGTTTGCTAGTTATTCTTGGAAATCGCCCGAAGTTGTCACCATCAAAGCAAAAGATGGTTCAAATGTATATGCTCGACTCTATGAACCAAAAGAGGAAAATAAAAACAAAGCAGCCATCATTTTTGTACATGGAGCCGGTTATTTGCAAAATGCTCATCATTTTTGGAGCAGTTATCATCGTGAATATATGTTTCACAATCTCTTAACCGATTTGGGTTACACGGTTTTAGATATTGATTACCGCGGAAGTGATGGA
>NZ_JBILTE010000234.1:0-3489 GCF_044371705.1 Flavobacterium sp.
TGTTCAGTATAAAATTAAAACACTTAAATTTTAAAAGATTTTAAACTATTTTAAACTTTTAAACCATTTTAAACTAAAAAAATATGTCATTATTAATATATGCAGAATCAGCAGAAGGAAAATTTAAAAAAGTAGCTTTTGAATTAGCTTCTTATGCCAAAAAAGTAGCTGATGCTATGGGGACAACTGTAACGGCAGTAACTTTAAATGCAGCCGATGTTTCAGAACTATCAAAATACGGAGTAGATAAAGTATTAAAAGTTACCAACGATAAATTAGCTTCTTTTAACGCAAAGGCGTATGGTGATGTAATTAAACAAGCGGCTCAAAAAGAAGGAGCAAAAGTAATTGTACTTTCATCAACTACCGACAGTATTTACCTTGCACCATTAGTTGCTGTAGGTTTAGAAGCCGGATATACTTCAAATGTGGTTGGTTTACCTTTGAGCACCGCTCCTTTTCAAGTAAAAAGAAACGCTTTTTCAAACAAAGCTTTCAACATCACTGAAATTACTACCGATATTAAAGTATTAGGTTTAGCCAAAAACTCTTATGGATTGGTTGAAACAAATTCATCTTTAGCATCAGAAGATTTCTCGCCAACTTTAAATGACTCCGATTTCAATGTAAAAGTGGAGAGCGTTGAAAAAGTAACCGGAAAAGTAACCATTGCCGATGCTGAAGTGGTTGTTTCTGGCGGACGTGGACTAAAAGGTCCTGAAAACTGGGCGTTAGTAGAAGATTTAGCAACTGTTCTTGGAGCCGCAACTGCTTGTTCAAAACCGGTGTCCGATTTAGGCTGGAGACCTCATAGCGAACACGTTGGACAAACCGGAAAACCGGTTGCAACCAATTTGTATATTGCCATTGGAATTTCAGGAGCCATTCAACACATTGCAGGAATCAACTCTTCTAAAGTAAAAGTGGTGATCAATTCAGATCCGGAAGCTCCTTTCTTTAAAGTAGCCGATTATGGTGTGGTGGGCGATGCATTCGAAATTGTTCCTAAATTGACTCAAAAATTAAAAGAATTTAAAGCTCAAAATTCATAATTTTTTATAAATTGTGCCCTCATTGGGCTATCTAAATTGAGATAGTTGTATCTTTGTTTAGATAGCCCATTTTTTATTATTAATTTAGCCTTTGTACTTTGTAAATACTACGTTGTACTACTATAATATGAGTCTTGTCAAACTAACAATAAAAGGAATATCCTACAGTCAAACGCAAAACGGTGCTTATGCATTAATACTAAATGAAGTGGATGGCGACCGAAAATTACCTATTGTTATAGGTGCTTTTGAGGCTCAGTCAATTGCCATTGCTCTCGAAAAGGAAATCAAACCACCAAGACCGTTGACGCACGATTTGTTTAAAAACTTTGCCGATCGATTTGACATTATTGTCAAGCAAGTGATTATCCATAAGCTTGTGGACGGTGTTTTTTATTCAAGTATTATTTGCGAACGCGACAAAATTGAAGAAATCATTGATGCCCGAACATCGGATGCGATTGCACTTGCCTTGCGTTTCAATGCACCCATTTTTACGTATAAAAACATTCTTGACAAAGCGGGTATTTATTTAAAAGGAAATACCTTAGATTCAGACATACAAAATGTTGATAATGATGGCGTACTTTCCTCTCCGGAGCATTATGAATTATCTGAAAAAACCACATCAAAAGATATTTATTTCGGCAAAAGTATCGAGGAATTGTACGAGCTTTTGAACGAAGCGGTACAAAATGAAGATTATGAAAAAGCAGCAAAAATAAGAGATGAGATTTCCAAAAAGGAATCTTAGAGCATTCTCACACTAACAAACAAATTCCAATCATTAACAGTAAAAAAAGAATAATGTATAAAAAATTACTCCTTCTCTCCATGGTGCTTTTTTGTGTAATGGGAACCTTTGCTCAAGAATTGGAAAAAAAATGGCAGTTAGATACTTTAAAAAATGATTATTTAGAATTAAAAGAAGGACGCTATATATTAAATATTACCTCAGACAGTATTACTCAAAAAGGTGATTACCTAATTCAGGAAAATTATCTTTTTTTATTCGAAAATGGAGCTGATGCTCCCACCAAAAGATTTACAATTACTTCAAAATCAGATTCAATTTTAGCTTTGAAGACAAAAGACAAAGCTTATTCGTTTTTTGCTTCCAATAAGATAAAAACAAATCCAGGTCAGGCAGAATTAATTGCAAGTGAAGGTTTTTCTTTTACAAGTTTGTGGAAAGGAATTTTAGGGATGATTTCACTTTTAGTCCTTGCCTATCTATTCAGTGCTAACAAAAAAGCGATCAATTGGAAAACTGTTGGAATTGGAATTTTTGCACAATTAGTACTAGCAGTTGGAGTACTGAAAGTAGGATTTGTAAAATCAATTTTTGAATTTGTTGGGGGTTTATTTGTTAAAGTATTAGACTTTACTAGAGCTGGAAGTGAATTTTTGTTAGGAGGCATGATGAATGTTGACAATTTCGGATTTATCTTTTTGTTTCAAGTTTTACCAACCATTGTTTTCTTTTCGGCTCTAACCTCTTTGTTGTTTTATTTGGGAGTTATTCAGTTGGTTGTAAAGGGAATGGCTTTAGTGTTAACAAAATTATTAAACATCTCGGGTGCCGAAAGTTTATCGGTAGCCGGAAATATTTTTTTAGGACAAACCGAAGCACCTTTGCTCATTAAAGCCTATCTAGAAAAAATGAACAAAAGCGAAATTCTTTTGGTGATGGTTGGTGGAATGGCAACTGTTGCCGGAGGGGTTTTAGCAGCTTATATTGGTTTTCTTGGAGGAAATGATCCTGAATTGCGATTGATGTTTGCCAAACATTTGCTAGCCGCTTCTGTTATGGCAGCTCCCGGAGCAATTGTAGTTTCCAAAATATTGTTTCCACAAACGGAACCAATCAATACAAATGTTGAAGTTTCCAAAGATAAAATAGGTTCCAATATTTTAGATGCCATTGCAACCGGAACCACCGAAGGCCTAAAATTGGCCGCAAATGTTGCCGCTATGTTGCTAGTTTTTATAGCCTTTATTGCAATGATTAATTATACGTTAGGATGGATTGGTGATTGGAGTGGTCTGAATGACTTTATTGCAGCAAAAACTCCCTATTCTAAATTTTCCCTGGAAACGATTTTAGGAATTGTATTTGCTCCATTAATGTGGTTAATTGGTGTAGCTAAAGAAGATGTAATGCTTATGGGACAATTATTAGGAATTAAATTAGCAGCTTCGGAATTTGTGGGCTATATTCAATTGGCGGAATTAAAAAATGCCGCAAATGCTGTACATCTAACTTATGACAAATCGGTTATTATGGCTACCTATATGTTATGCGGATTTGCTAATTTTGCATCCATCGGTATTCAAATTGGAGGTATTGGATCCTTAGCTCCCGGACAACGTAAAACACTTTCGGAATTTGGTTTAAAAGCAGTCATTGGTGGAAGTATTGCTTCTTTACTATCAG
>NZ_JBILTE010000076.1:0-12055 GCF_044371705.1 Flavobacterium sp.
GTCCTTTATTTGGGCCTACCGGAGTTCTGCTAGCCGCATTTGGATTTGCAGCATTGAACCCAGGTTTTGGAGCTATCCGTTTTCGTTTATTTTTATTTGGATCATTATTGGCATTAGCTGCACCGGGCGTGCCAGGCTTATTTGGCTGAATTTTCGGTTCTTCTTTTTTCTTTTTAGGTTTGTCAAACTGTGATAAATCAATTTTTTGACCCGTAGAAGTTGTACCGGAAAGTTTTAAATATTTCGTTTTAAATGTCTCATCAACCAAATCAGCTTCTGTAGCTCCCGCTTCATCTTTTTTAGCTTCTACAGGAACTACTGCTTCCGCTTTTTTAACGCTGATTTTTGGTGTAGATTTAACTTCACCTTTTGGTGTACTTTCTGCTACAACTTTTGCTTCAACAACAGGCTTTTCAACTATAGGATTCTCAACCTGCACTTCGGCAACCGGCTGCACTTTTTCAACTGCTTCAATCGGCTCATTAGCTACTTTTTCAACTGGCATTTCAACAAACTTTTTTGGTTCTAAATCTATTTTTCCAACAGATTTAGGACCTTGAACCACAGCTCTTGCTTTGATTATTTCTTGTTGCTGACGTTCTTCTTCAAGTTTACGTTGTTGTTCTAATTCTTTTTCACGCTCCAATCGTAGTGCTTCTTTTTCTTTTCTCTTTTCTTCACTAACTTCTTTAGAAGCTTCTTTATTCCCTTTATCGCGAGCAAATTCATTGCAAAGAATAGCATATACCTCTTCAGAAATTTTTGTGTTCGGACTAGCTTCAATAGCAACACCTTTATCTTTAAGGTGGTCCACAGCTCTTTCTAAAGAAATATTCAATTCTCTTAAGACTTTATTAATTCGTATATTCTTTTCTTCAGACATATAACTTTATTAGTATTTTTTTTGTTTAAAAATTAGTTATCAAGTTCTTCCTTCAATATTTTCATCACATCAAGAATAGTTTCCTCTTCTAAATCGGTTCTTCTAACTAAATCTTCAACACTTTGTTTCAATACGCTTCTTGCGGTATCTAAACCAATTTTTGCAAATTCATCAATAACCCATCCGTCAATTTCATCCGAAAACTCTGTTAATTCAACATCGTCTTCTTCTGCTACATTTCCTTCACGAATCACATCTAATTCATAACCTGTTAATAAACCGGCTAATTTGATATTGTGACCGCCACGACCAATTGCTTTTGAAACTTCCTCAAGTTTCAAAAACACTTCTGCTCTTTTAGCCTCTTCATCAATTTTGATTGAAGAAACTTTAGCAGGACTTAACGCTCTTGTAATAAACAATTGAATATTACTTGTATAATTGATAACGTCGATGTTTTCATTTCCTAATTCTCTAACAATTCCGTGAATTCTCGAGCCTTTCATGCCGACACAAGCACCAACCGGATCAATTCTATCGTCGTAAGAATCTACGGCTACTTTCGCTTTTTCGCCAGGAATACGAACTACTTTTTTAACCGAAATTAAACCATCAAAAATTTCAGGAATCTCTTGTTCAAATAATTTTTCTAAGAACTTTTCTGAAGTTCTTGACATTACAATTTGAGGCTTATTCCCTTTTAATTCAACACTTTCAACAATTCCTTTCACATTATCACCTTTACGGAAAAAGTCGGATGGAATTTGTTTTTCTTTTGGTAAAACAATTTCATTTCCGTCGTCATCAATCAAAATTACAACTCTTGGTCGTACATGATGCACTTCGGCAGAATAAATTTCACCAATTAAATCTTTAAAATGCTTGTATAGATTCGTGCTATCGTGTTCATGAATTTTAGAAATTAAGTTTTGACGCAAAGCCAAAATTGCTCTTCTTCCTAAATCAATTAATTTTACTTCTTCAGATACATCTTCGCCCACTTCAAAATCCGGTTCAATTTTTCTGGCTTCAGACAATGCAATTTCAGAATTTTCATCTTCTACTTCATCATCATTAACTACCACACGGTTTCTCCAAATCTCCATATCTCCTTTATCAGGATTGATAATGATATCAAAATTATCATCTGAACCATATTTCTTCTTTAATGCATTTCGAAAAACATCTTCCAATATAGCCATTAAGGTTACACGATCGATGGATTTATCGTCTTTGAACTCTGAAAATGATTCAATTAATGCTAAATTTTCCATACTATAATCTAAAAATTTCTAAAATGTTACTGTAACTATTGCTTCTTTAATTTCAGAATACGGTAATTCTATTCGTTTTTCTACCGTTTCTTTTCCTTTCCCAATTTTTTTGGGTTCGCGTGCCGTCCATGACAATGTAATAAATTCGTCATTTACATCATCTAACGTTGCTTCTATATTTTCGGTTGCAGTTTTTACTTTTAAAATGCGACCTACATTTTTCCTATATTGTCTAACCATTTTCAGAGGAGTAGAAAGGCCTGCTGAGGCTACCTCTAATCCAAAGTCATGCTCTTCTCTGTCTAAATTGTGTTCGATGGCTCTGCTAATATCAATGCAATCCTGGAGAGTAACCCCGTGATCACCATCTAAAGTAACCAGTATTTTTTGAGTATCTGAAATTGAAAAATCAATTAAAAACAACTCAGGTTTCTCTGCCAAACCATCATTCAACAACTGTAAAACTTGCTCTCTAAATGTCATATTTTTATAAAAAGAGGGGAGCAAAGCTCCCCTCATTATCCAATTTTAAACAAATAACGGTGCAAATATAGTGATTTTTTTATAAATCAAAAATGATTGTATATTTGAAAAAAAATATTTGTACCTTTATACTAAATAATTTTAACCAACTAGTAAACTATTTTACACTTGTATTTATGAAAAAAATTCTAATCCCAACTGATTTCTCTCAACATGCAGAATATGCTTTAAAGGTTGCTGCCCAAATTGCAAAAAAAAATAATGGCGAAATCATTTTGCTTCACATGTTGGAATTACCAAATCAAGCAGGTGATGCTGTATCTGCAGGGCATAGTATTCCTGAAGTCATGTTCTTTAAAAATGCAGCAATGAACAAGCTTGAAGAATTAATGGACGAAGAATACCTGGATGACTTAAAAGTTTCTGAAATTGTACAATTTGAGATGGCCTTTGACGGTATTATGGAAATAAGCAAAAAAAACCAAGTTGATTTGATTGTCATGGGTTCTCATGGGGCTAGTGGATTCAAAGAAATGTTCATAGGCTCGAATGCAGAAAAAGTAGTGCGTTCATCTGAAGTTCCGGTTTTAATTATTAAAAAGGAACTAGCTGAGTTCACTATCAATAAATTTGTATTTGCATCCGATTTTTCTGATGAAGCGAAAAAACCATTCCAAAAAGCGGTTGATTTTGCAAATAAATTTGATGCTGAATTGCATTTGTTAATGGTTAACACGCCTAACAGTTTTAAATCAACTTCTGTAGCTGAAGAAATTATGAATAATTTTGTTTCAGGATTTACAATCAAAAAACATTTTACACACATCTATAACGATGCAAATGTTGAAAAAGGCATTTTAAATTTTGCAAAAAGTATCGATGCTGATTTAATCGGAATGTGTACACACGGAAGAAAAGGTCTATCACACTTCTTTAACGGCAGCATCAGTGAAGATTTAGTAAACCATGCTTTAAGACCTGTAGTAACATTCAAAATCTAATTAGACTGAACCCAAAATAAAAATACCTCTCAGAACTGAGAGGTATTTTTTTTGTTGGTCCACAAGGACTCGAACCTTGAATGACGGTACCAAAAACCGTAGTGTTACCATTACACCATGGACCAGCTTTGCATAATGCGAGTGCAAATTTATAACATATTTTAATCTACACAAGTATTTCAGGCATTTTTATAAAAAATAATTTCAATTATTTCAAACCCACTGGAAACGAAGCTATAGGATTAGAATATTTTGTTAATACGCTTTTCATTCAACAAAAAAATAGTTTCTTTGTAGGTAATTTTATTAAACTTCAAACTAAATTAATGACAACATTTAACTTCAAGAAATGGAATACAGTTTTGGGATGGTTAGTATTCTCTATCGCATTAATTGTTTACACTTTAACTGTTGAACCCACCTTAAGTTTTTGGGATTGTGGTGAATATATTGCAACTTCAGCTAAATTACAAGTCGGACACCCACCCGGAGCACCACTCTATCAAATGATGGGAGCATTCTTTTCTATGTTCGCATCCGATCCGTCTCAAGTAGCATTCATGATTAATATGATGTCGGTTTTTTCTAGTGCATTTACCATTTTGTTTCTGTTTTGGTCTTCTTCAATAATTTTAAAAAAGATTCTATCCGAATTTTCAGAACCGAATAAATGGAATGACTTGGCTGTTTTGGGAAGTTCATTTGTTGGGGCTTTATCATTCGCATTTTCTGATAGTTTTTGGTACAATGCAGTAGAAGCGGAAGTTTACGCCATGGCTACTTTTCTTATAGCAATTCTTTTTTGGTTAAGTCTACGATGGGAAGCCGAAATGCATGAACCCAGAGGTAACAAATGGTTGTTGATTATCTGCTTGGTGATTGGACTTTCTTTTGGCGTGCATTTTATGGCTTTACTAACCATTCCAGCCATGGGATTACTATACTATTTCAAAAATTACAAAACAATTACCTTTAAAAACTTCATTTTAGCAAATATTTTAGTGGTAGCTATTTTACTATTTATTTTCAAATTGCTATTGCCAATTACCATGGCACTATTTGGAAAAACTGAAGTATTTATGGTAAATACATTGGGAATGCCTTTTGATTCCGGAACTGTATTCATGACGCTTTTTCTTATTGCTTTTTTTTATTTTGGTTTACGTTATACCAAAAAGAAAAACTTGCCACAATTTAATACATTACTATTGTGCATTCTTTTTATTTTTATTGGTTTTTCAACCTGGTTAATGTTACCCATACGTGCCAATGCAAATGTAGTAATTAACGAAAACAGGCCTTCAGATGCACGTGAAGTTTTGGCCTACTACAACCGAGAGCAATACGGACATAATCCTTTGTTTTATGGCCCTCAATATACGGATACTTTTGCTGGACTAGATGAAGACGAACCTTATTTAGACAATGCTCCAAACTATGAAAGAGACTATGCTTCCGGAAAGTATGTTATTACCAATAATTATAAAAATGCGGTGCAAAATGGCGACTCCAAACACAAAGCAATTCTGCCACGTCTATGGAGCACGGATCATATAGAAAATTATATCAATTTTACAGATGTTCCCAATTTTACTATTAACCCGGAATATTCTGAAGAAGAAGAACTAATCAATATTGTTATTGATTTCAAACAAGCTTATGCCACCGGAAGATTGGACAGTGAAGATTATCTGAAATTCTTAAAAACGTATGGAAACTATTTAATCATCGAAAAACCAAAAACTGCAGACAACATCAGTTTTATGTTTGAATACCAATTTGGCTATATGTATTGGAGGTATTTGATGTGGAATTTTACCGGAAGACAAAATGACAATCAAGGCAAATATGACACTTTAGATGGAAACTGGCTAAGCGGAATTTCCTTTGTTGATTCACTTCACTTAGGCTCTCAGGAAAATCTTCCATCGGATGTTTTAAATAACAAAGGAAGAAACGTCTATTTTTTCCTTCCTTTTATATTAGGAATCATTGGATTGCTTTTCTTGGCAAACAAAAATCTAAAATGGTTTTACATCCTTTTAGTGCTATTTTTATTCACCGGTTTTGCTCTAAAAATATATTTAAACGAACGTCCTTTCGAACCAAGAGAACGAGATTATGCGTTAGTAGGATCTTTTTATGTTTTTGCTCTTTGGATTGGCTTTGGCGTCTATGCCATCTTTGATTACATCAAAAAATGGCTTGCCCCAAAAATCGCAGCTCCATTAATCATTGTATTAACGCTTTGTGCCGCTCCACTATTAATGGCTTCTCAAAACTGGGACGATCACGATCGTTCTGAAAAGTATACTGCACTTTCAAATGCTAAAGCCTATTTGCAATCTTGTGAGCCAAATACCATATTATTTACAATAGGTGATAATGACACCTTCCCTCTTTGGTATGCTCAAGAAGTTGAAGGAATAAGAACTGATGTGCGAATTGTAAACACGAGTTTGTTAATGACCGATTGGTACATTGATCAAATGAAAGCAAAAGCTTATGAGTCTGAACCGGTGCCTATTACTTTTGAAAGAAATCAATACGTTGGAGATAATTTAGACTATTGTGTATTTAATCAAAAAACGGAAAATCGTTGGGAATTAAAAGATCTTTTGGGATTTATTGCAAACGATGATGAACGAACGTTTGTTGATATGCCTAACGGACAAAAAATTCATTTCTATCCAACCAATAAAATCAGAATTCCGGTTGATAAAAATGCCGTGATAAAAAACAAGGTAGTTGCTTCAAAATACAACGATTCAATTGTGCCATATATTGATGTAGATATCAAAGGACGAGCCCTTTATAAAAACCGATTGATGATGTTTGATATTATCAACAATAACAATTGGGAACGACCTATTTGCTTTACTGGCGGTAGTTTTAGTGATGAAGATTATCTTTGGATGAAAGACTTTTTACAATTACAAGGATTGGTTTATAAATTGGTTCCCGTTAAAACTCCGATTGACGAAGAAAATGCTCCAATGGATATGGGTATGATTGATTCAGATGCCATGTACGACATTGTGATGAAATGGGATTGGGGCAACGGCGACAGCAAAACAATTTATCATGACCCGGAAACCAGAAAAAACAGCATTTCCTACCGAACCAATATGGCTCGCTTGATGGAACAACTAATCAATGAAGGCAAATTGGATAAAGCCAAAAAAATAATTGATTTGGCGATGGATAAAATGCCAATGGAATATTATGGATTCTATACAATGGTTGAACCTTTTGCAGGAGGTTACTATGAGGTAGGTGAAAAAGAAAAAGCTCGTGCCATTCTATCAAAATTGATTAAAAAATACCAAGAGAATTTAACTTACTTTGCTGGTTTAAAAACATCTGAACAAAATGATATGGCTGTTGAAATCATCACAAATATCGAACGATACCGATCATTACTCCAAACAATGAAAGACCGCGGTGATGTGAGTTTTTATGAGCAAGAAAAAGTGAGTTTCAATAACCATAATAAACGATTTGATCGATTCAATCGAGATTTTGAATAATTAATTAAAGAGCCATTCATTTGGCTCTTTTTTTTGATAGAAAAACCTATGAAACTGTTTTGGGTAAAAACAAATAAAATAGTCAAGAAACTGTTTTCAAACTATGTTTGGAGCATTTCAACTACCGAGCCAAAAGTATACTTGACTTTTGATGACGGTCCGACTCCTGAAATTACTGAATGGGTGTTGGAACAATTAAAACAGTATGATGCCAAGGCTACATTTTTCTGTATCGGCATTAATATTGAAAAGCATCCGGAGATTTTTAAAAAAATTATTGCTGACGGACACTCCGTTGGAAATCACACTTTTAATCATGTAAAAGGATGGAAAACAAGCAATCAAACCTATTTTGAAGAAGTGGATAACTGCGAGAAAAGCATTCAAAACTTTTCTGTCAATAGTCCTCAAACAAAACTTTTTCGTCCCCCTTATGGAAAAATCAAACCTTCTCAATCGAAAGTTTTAAGAAAAAATGGCTATAAAATTATAATGTGGGATGTACTAAGCGTTGATTTTGACAGAAACACCGGTCCGGAAAAATGTTTGAGTAATGTCACAGAGAACATTGCCAACGGCAGTATTATCGTTTTCCACGACAGTAAAAAAGCATTCCCAAATTTGGAATATGCCTTGCCTAAAACATTGGAATTTTTAAAAAATAAAAGTTTTGTTTGTGAGAAATTGTGCTAGATTTGCTCTTGAACTAATCCGATGATGGTATTGGCATCTAATTCACCTGATTGTCTCCAAACCATTTGCCCTTCTTTGTAAATCATCAAAGTTGGCAAACCTTTGATTCGAAGTGCATCAGCTAATTCCTGATTTTTATCCACATCAATTTTAATCACTTTAGCTTTATCGCCTAGTGCTGCCGCTACATCTCTAATTACGGGATGCATTGCTACCGCAGGTTCGCTCCACTCTGTATAAAAATCAATTAACACAGGCACCTGAGCATTAATAAGTTCACCAAATTTTGACATAAATTGACAAATTTTATATTGAAATTAAACCTATTCTTAAACTAATAATATACAAATGTAGTATTTTTAACGAATTATACTATTTTTTCCCCTTTTTTTAGTTCGATTACGGTGATTTCAGGCCAAATACCTACTCTTCCCGGATAGGCATGGAACCCAAAACCTCGATTCACATACACATATCGTCCCCTATTTTCATACAATCCTGCCCATTGTTTATAGACATATTGCACCGGACTCCATTTAAAAAATCCCGGAATTTCAATACCAAACTGTAATCCGTGAGTATGACCGGAAAGTGTCAAATGATAGTGGTTTTCATGATTTTTTACTTCATATTCCCAATGGCTGGGATCATGACTCATCAAAATTTTAAAATCATTTTTTTCTAAACCGGAAGTAGCCTTTGAAAGATCGCCTGCTTTTTTAAAATTATGACCCCAATTCTCTACTCCAACAACAGCAATTTCTTCGTTTCCTTTTCTCAGCTTAATATTTTCGTTTAGCAGTAATTTAAAGTCAATTTGTCGATGTAAATCTTTAATCGCTTCAAAATTATCAGCTTTTTCTTTTTGAGTAGGCCAATTGATGTATTCGCCGTAATCATGGTTTCCTAAAACTGAATATTTACCAAAGGTTGGATTGTGCAATCCTTTAAAGGTGTCAATCCAAGGATGCATTTCTGTGGCATGCGTATTCACTATGTCGCCTGTAAACAGAATTACGTCAGAATTTTGTTCATTAATCAAATCAACGGCATACTTGATTTTTTCTGCATTATCAAAACTTCCCGAGTGAACATCCGAGATATGTGTAATGGTTGTGCCATCAAAGCTTTCAGGTAAATCAGGGAAAAACAAGGTTTGTTTGATGACTTTAAAATTGTACTTCCCTTTGGTCATTCCATATAACAGTGACAAAAAAGGAACTGCGGCAATACCAAGAGCAATTTGGCTAACAAATTTTCTTCTGTCAGGCAAAAAAGACCCTCGGTCGTTGTCTCCCATAAAATGAATAATTGTTCCAGAAATTAATCGGATGAAATCCTCTCCAAACAAAACCAATGTCAGAACAATTTTGGGGATAAAAGTGATTAAAAGTAAGCCTAACGTATACAGCGTCTGCTTATTCTGGCCCACGCTTCTGTCAAACTGAGTAAATGAGTAAACAATGTAAACTAGTATTAGTACACTCAAGAGAATATAAGAATAGTGCACCCATTTCACTCGAGATACAGTTCTGAATGCCTGAAAAGCATAAATCTCGACAATAGCAACAAAAAGAATGAAAAACAATAATCGCACTATCACAGCAAATTTTTAGGCAAAGTAACAAAGAATCAACTGCTTAATAGTTAATAAATAATTAAAATTTAAAGCCTTTCAAACAAAGGATACTTTCACCAAGATTCCTTATTTTTACCTTCTTTAAATTTATTTGTATGTCTGATCAAAAACGCCTGTTCCTTCTTGATGCTTACGCTTTAATTTTTCGTGGGTATTATGCTTTTATAAAAAATCCGCGAATCAATTCCAAAGGAATGGACACATCTGCCATTATGGGATTTATGAATGCGTTGATGGATGTGATTAAACGCGAAAAACCCGATCACTTGGCCGTTGCATTTGATAAAGGTGGCAGTGATTTTAGAAATGAATTATTTCCTACCTATAAAGCCAATCGTGACGAAACTCCTGAAGCAATCAAAATCGCGGTTCCGTATATTCAAGAATTATTGAAAGCCATGCATATTCCAATCATGGAAAAAGCAGGATTTGAAGCCGATGATTTAATTGGCACCTTAGCCAAACAAGCTGAAAAAGAAGGTTTTCAAGTTTTTATGGTCACTCCTGACAAGGATTTTGCTCAATTGGTTTCCGAAAATATTTTTATGTACAAACCCGCCCGACTGGGGAATGAAATTGAAATTTGGGGAATCCCAGAAGTACTAGCGAAATTTGAAATTGAACATCCGTTGCAAGTGATTGATTTTCTCGGGATGAAAGGTGATGCAGTGGATAATATTCCCGGTTTTCCGGGAGTTGGCGATGTGACGGCTAAAAAATTATTGAAAGAATTCGGTTCCATAGAAAATCTTTTAGCCAATACCGATCAACTAAAAGGAGCCATCAAACAAAAAATTGAAGACAATGCCGAACAAGGTTTGTTGTCTAAAAAACTGGCTACTATCCTACTCGATTGTCCGGTAACCTTTGATGCTGCAGATTTTGAATTGTCTAAACCCGATGTGCAAAAAACAGATGAAATTTTTCAGGAACTTGAGTTTAGACAAATGAAAGCTCAGTTTGATAAATGGTTTGGCACGGGGAAAGAATATGATGAAATCAGTACCAATGGAAATGGAGAGGTCAATGACAATAGCGATAACAATAATTATCCCGAAGCTTCGGGACAAAAGAAACCAGTTGCTAAAAAATCCAATGAAGAGCAATTCGACTTGTTTGGTTTTAGTGATGATGATTCAAATGAAGTGAGAACAAATTCGTTTTATGCTACCTTAGAAACAACCGAACATTTTTACCAAAGCATTCAAGGCGATTTACCTGTGAAATTATTGATGCAGAATTTAATGAATCAAACGGCGGTTTGTTTTGACACCGAAACCACCGGAATTGATGCGTTGAATGCCGAATTAGTTGGTTTGGCACTTTCGTGGGAAAAAGGAAAAGCTTTCTATGTTCCGTTTCCTGAAAATCAGGGAGAAGCTCAGCAATTACTTGAAAAATTCAGGCCTTTTTTTGAAAGTGAAACCATTGAAAAAATTGGTCAGAACCTTAAATATGATTTGAAAATACTAGCAAATTATGGCATTGCTGCCAAAGGAAAACTATTTGACACCATGATTGCTCATTATTTGATCAATCCCGATATGCGTCACAATATGGATATTTTATCGGAAACATATTTGAAATATTCGCCAAAATCCATTGAAACGTTAATTGGTAAAAAAGGTAAAAATCAAAAATCAATGCGTGATGTCAATCTCGAAGACATCAAAGAGTATGCAGCCGAAGATGCTGATATTACCTTTCAATTAAAAGAAGTTTTCAGTCCGATTTTAGACAAAGCCGAAACGAAGAAATTGTTTGATGAAATAGAAATTCCATTAATTCCTGTTTTAGTTGCGATGGAATCCGAAGGTATTCGATTGGATGTGGAATTTTTGAAAAAAATGTCGGTCGATATGCAAAAAGACATCACCGAATTTGAACAAAAAATCTATGAAACGGCCGGTGAAAAATTCAATTTAGCTTCTCCAAAGCAATTGGGCGATATTTTATTTGATAAATTAAAAATCGGCGGAGCCAAACAAAAGAAAACCAAAACCGGTCAATATGCCACCGGCGAAGAGGTTTTGAGTTATTTGGTAAACGAACACCAAATTGTGAAAGACATTTTGGAATGGCGACAAATGGTGAAATTACAAAGCACCTATATTGATGCATTACCCAATCAAGTAGATCCAAAAACGCAACGCGTTCACACCGATTATATGCAAACGGTAGCTGCAACAGGTCGATTGAGTTCAAACAACCCGAACTTGCAAAACATTCCGATTCGAACCGAAAGAGGTCGATTAATCCGAAAAGCATTCATTGCCAGAGATGAAAATTATACGTTAGTTTCTGCCGATTATTCACAAATTGAACTTCGCATTATTGCCGCTTTATCCGGCGAAGAAAATATGATTAAAGCGTTTCAAAATAATGAAGATATTCATAAAAGTACCGCTGCAAAAGTGTTCAATGTTCCACTGGAGGAAGTCACCAAAGAACAACGAAGCAATGCAAAAACGGTGAATTTCGGAATTATTTATGGGGTGTCGGCATTCGGACTTTCCAATCAAACCAATTTATCCCGAAAAGAAAGTGCCGAA
>NZ_JBILTE010000235.1:0-3472 GCF_044371705.1 Flavobacterium sp.
GATTGATTGGTTAGTAATGTAAATTTATCATTACTATTCCCTTTTTCAATTGTAGCTTCTTTATCAGTTGAAATTTCGATTATTTTTTTATTAGATGATATAATTAAGGGTGTTGTAAGACCTTTATATATTATGTTTTTTGTAGCTACATTATAGCAATGAGTATTAGTTTTATTGGAACATGAGTAAAATAGAATGATAAGTATTAAATAGTGTGATTTCATAAAATTCTCTTTGTTAAACATAAGTTATCAACTATTAAAAACTCAAATTTTGTCGGGTAGAAAAAACATCGATAATAAAAATTCTTGAGGGTTCAATTTTATAGACGATTTTAAAATTCCACTTAGGGAAAAATCGTATTGATTCTGATTTAAATATTGGGTCAATTGGATTTTTTTCCGGAAAAATTGCTAATTCTTAACCAATAGTGAACAATGTTTCTATAACCATTTCAGCATTTTGAGGACTTTTGGAATGAATATAATCATAAATATGCTGGATGGAATTAATTGCGTCTTCAGACCAAACAATCGACTTCATTTTCTTTTGATCTTAGCTTTTGCTTCAGCTGTAGAATATCCTATTTCGCCTTCTTCAGAAGCCTGTAAAACTTTTGCAATGTGAATTTGATACTCTTTTTTAGTTAAAGCAGTACCATCTGCTTTAAATGTAAAAACTTCTTCATCAAGTAGCTCTTCTATCTTAGCTAGCAAAGAGGTATTTTCAGTATCTAAAATTCGATGAACAATATTCTTTCGTTGGGTTTCAATATTCATTTTATTGAAATTTAAATTAGTTATAAAATTAATGAATTAATTTTTACTACATAAAAAAACCTGCAAGTTCTCACTTACAGGTTTCACTAATTACTAGTCACTATTTACTATTCACTTACTTTATCATTTCAAAGCTTCTTTTCACGAAAGCTGTCAATTCTTCACCTTTAAGCAATCCTTGGGAAATTTTTGCTAAATCCATCGCTTGTTTCACTAAATGTTCCTGAGCCGATTTGTCTTCGGTTGAAAGAATGGTGGTTGCTAAATTTGAATTGGTATTCACTACCAAATTATACATTTCCGGGAAGTTGCCCATGCCAAACATTCCACCACCGCCGGTTTGACTCATTTCTTTCATTCTTCGCATAAATTCCGGTTGCGTGATCATAAACGGAGCCGCCGAACTGTCCATTGGTTCTAATTGAACGGTGTAGGTTGCTTTTGGAACCAACTCTTCTAAAACAGTTTTTAATTTGGTTGATTCTTCTTCCGATAATTTTGAAATCTGCGTGTCTTCTTTTTGAATCAACTTGTCAATGTGATCTGAATCCACACGAACAAACGTTAGGTTTTCATTGTCGGATTCTAGTTTTTGAATCAAATGCGATACAATCGGACTGTCTAATAACAACACTTCGTACCCTTTTTCTTTAGCAATATCAATGTAGCCGTGCTGAGCTTCTTTATTGGACGCATACAATACAACCAATTTTCCGTTT
Source organism: Flavobacterium sp. (assembly GCF_044371705.1). GTDB lineage: Bacteria > Bacteroidota > Bacteroidia > Flavobacteriales > Flavobacteriaceae > Flavobacterium. Next base: position 1,499 of record NZ_JBILTE010000235.1, read on the forward strand.
TTGTCGGTTTGATTGGAAGTGATTTTTTCTTTTAATTCGCTTAATGTAAAATACTTTTCATCAACCGTTGGATACAAAACAAAATCGCCCGCTTTTTCATAGAATTTATCTTCCGATAACATTCCGTATTCCAATACAATTTTGATGTCGTTCCATTTTTGTTCAAAATCTTCACGGTTATCATTGAATAACGATTTCAATTTATCTGCAACTTTACGAGTGATGTAGTTTGAAATCTTTTTCACATTTCCATCCGATTGTAAATACGAACGCGATACATTCAACGGAATATCAGGAGAATCGATCACCCCGCGGAGCATGACTAAAAATTCAGGTACAATCCCTTCCACATTATCCGTTACATATACCTGATTTTGGTATAATTGAATTTTGTCTTTCTGAATTTGTAAGTCGGCCGACATTTTAGGGAAATATAAAATTCCGGTCAAATTAAACGGATAATCCACGTTCAAATGAATGCTGAACAACGGATCTTCAAATTGCATCGGGTACAATTCGCGGTAAAATTCTTTATAATCATCTTCTTTTAACTCTGCTGGAGCTTTGGTCCAAGCGGGAGTTGGGTTGTTGATGATATTGTCCACATCAGTTTCTTCCTGTTTGTAATCTTCCGGAGCATCATCCGGCTTTGGAAGTGTTTCTTTTTTGGTACCGAATTTAATTGGCACCGGCATGAATTTGTTGTATTTTTTCAACAATTCACGAATTTTAAAATCTTCTAAGAATTCTAATGAATCTTCGGCAATGTGCAGGATGATTTCCGTTCCTCTGTCAGTTTTGTCATGAGGGACCAACGTGAATTCCGGACTACCGTCGCACGTCCAATGAGCAGCAGGTTCGTCTTTGTATGATTTGGTGATGATTTCTACTTTGGAAGCGACCATAAAAGCCGAGTAAAATCCTAAGCCAAAGTGACCAATAATTCCCGAGTCTTTAGCAGAATCCTTGTATTTTTCTAAAAATTCTTCCGCACCGGAAAAAGCCACTTGATTGATGTATTTTTCAACCTCTTCGGCTGTCATTCCCAATCCTTGGTCGGTTATATGAAGTTTTTTGTTTTCCTTGTCGATTCTAACTTCAATTTTCGGATTGCCATATTCTACTTTCGCTTCACCAATACTGGTAAGATGTTTTAGTTTTAAAGTGGCATCAGTTGCATTGGAAATCAATTCACGAAGAAAAATTTCGTGATCGCTGTATAAAAATTTTTTGATTAAGGGAAAGATGTTTTCTACGGAAACATTAATTTTTCCTGTTGTCATAATTGTATCATTTTTTAGTTAAACATTACTGTAAAATTTGATTGCAAAACAAGTACCAAAACGATATGTCTGACAAATTGACGTGTGAATTATACAAATTTCTTAAATAATTCTGAAAACACGAATGCCTATATTTGTAATGGATTAAAAACAATAATCATAATGAAAAAATTACTCTTTCTCGGATTGCTAACGCTAGTATTATCTGCTTGCAAAGCCAATCAGTCAAAACAATTGGATAATAAAACAGAAGCAGGAATGAAAGGAACATGGAATATCAGTTCAGTTACTTACACCGGCTCTGACTATATCAAAGTGAAGTCTTTTGAAATAGCCGACTCACAATGCTTTGTGGGTAGTACGTGGAATTTTGTTTCCAACAACAACAAAGGAGATGTGACGATTTCAAAAGCAGGTTGTACCAGTTTTACTTCACCCATAACTTGGTACATTAATTTAGAAGGAAATTATGTCATGAAAGTTTTGAATGCTGACGAAAAAGCAAAAAAAGTGCATAGTGGTTACGTGCTGAAATTAGCCAATCTAACAGACAATTCTTTTCAATTGGTGGATAAGATAAACGTCGGAGGAACCGTAACAGATGTAGTGTATCAATTTATAAAACAATAAAAAAATGAAAAATATAAAAATAGCTTTTCTTGCAATTACTTTTCTTATTGCATTCCCTTTC
>NZ_JBILTE010000077.1:0-11928 GCF_044371705.1 Flavobacterium sp.
CTAGGGCAAGTATAAAAACTAGTGTAAAAATGAGAATATCTGACATTTGGAATTGATTTTAAGTGGAGTAAAAATAAGTAAAAGAAAATTGTGAATGATTGTAAAACAAAAAGTTTAACGAATAATCAACTTTCCCTTTTCTGAATCAAAACTTAAATTTTCAGTTGGGAATAAATTGGAAAAAGTACCGTCTATAATTAATTGACAAGGCTGATTTTGAATTACTTTTTCATTTGTCATCACTATCATTTCATCACTTAATTGAATAGCCAAATCGATATCATGCGTCGAAAATAAGATGCATTTCTGCGTTTCCATGGTCAACTTTTTCAATAATTTAAATAACGAAACTTTGTGCAGCAAATCAAGATGCGTGGCAGGTTCATCCAAAATAATTAATGGCGTATCTTGAGCTAAAGCACGAGCAATCAAAACTTTTTGCAGTTGACCGTCACTAATTTCATAATACTTTTGATGAATTAGCTGACCTATTTCTGTCAACTCAATTGCTTGTACAATCTGTTTTTTATCTGCTTCGGTAAGGGTTCCCAACCAATTGGTGTACGGCTGCCTTCCCAAGGCAATCAATTCATAAACCGTTAAATTACTTGGTGGTAATTTTTCAGTTAAAACCACACTGATTTGCTGGGCTAATGCCAAAGGCAGATAGGATTCTATAGGTTTGTCATTTAACAAAACAGTTCCTGAAAGTGGTTTTTGAATACCTGTTAATGTTCGTAACAAAGTTGATTTTCCAACACCATTAGCTCCAACTAAACCAATTAATTTTCCAGCATCCAGATGAATACAAACATCAGAGGCAATCACTTTTGTTTGAGCTTTTGAAAAGTAGCCGATACTTAGATTTTGGGTTTGAAGGATGTTCATTTTTTAAAGGTACTAAGGTTCTGAGGTTTTCAAATCATTATTTTTCGTTTTCGAACTAACAACCAAACCACAACCGGAGCTCCAACCATTGAGGTTATTGCATTGATTGGTAATGTATAATCACTACCCGGAAGTTGAGCAATACTATCGCAAACCAACATTAATATGGCTCCAATTAATAACGTACTCCAAAACAATAAGAAATGATTACTCGTCTGAAATAACAACTTTGCCAAATGCGGAACCGCTAAACCAACAAATGCAATTGGACCTGCAAAAGCGGTAATGCTTCCGGCTAAAATACTGGTGGCAAAAATAATGATGAATCGGGTTTTTTTAAAATTCAACCCTAGACTTTTCGCATAATTTTCACCTAAAAGTAATGCATTCAAGGGTTTGATACTCAAAATACTCAAAAGCAATCCTAAATAACAACAAACTGCCAAAATCAAAACTGAATTCCATGATAAATTAGCTAAACTTCCCATCGACCAAAAGGTAAATTTTTGCAATTCTTGAGCTGTGCTGAAATAACTCAACACACTTACGATGGCACTAGTAAAACTGCCAAACATGAGTCCGACAATTAAGATAGCCATCGTATCCCTTAATTTTTGTGACACTATCAAAACCGCCATTAAAACTAAAAAACTTCCAATGGAAGAAGCAATGACAATGCCATAATCAGAAAGTAAAAAAGAAGGTAAAAAACCGGCTCCCATAATCATAAAAGCGACACCTAAACTGGAGCCAGAACTTAACCCCAACACATACGGACCGGCCAATGGATTTCTGAAAAGCGTTTGCATCAACAGACCTGAAATCGACAATCCCATACCTACTAAAATAGCAGTGATTGCTTTCGGAAGTCGGAAATTCCAGAGAATAATTTCCCAAGAACTTTTGATTTCATTACCCAACACTGAATCAAAAATCGCAACTGTCGGGATGGACACAGAACCCAAACTGAGGTTCAGAAAAAACATTCCGATTAAAACGAAACTTAAAATGGAAAAGAGTATTTTGTTTTTTTGATTAAACACAAATTTAAACCATTAAGAAATTAAGATTTGGTAAGAAAAGTGTAAATATACTAAGACTAAAATTAAAAGATTTTTTTTTATTAGTTCAATTGTTCAAAAAAGTACAAATCATATTCCGGCAATAATTCGGGATGCAGAATTTTAATTAAATCTTTTAAAACTAAGTCGGGTCGGCTTGATGCTAATTCGTAGTAAATGACTCCGCCTGTTTTTCCCTTTTTGGAACTGAAGGAATATACTTTTTTCGTTTGAACAGCTTTGAAATAGCTGTAATTCGGATTCGCTTTTTCGAGTTCCTCAAAAGAAGAGAATTGTCCGGGACCAATCCAAAAATCGGCATTTTGTGCTTTCTCCAATACAGTTTCAAAGGATAAAGACAAACTTCCGGTTCCTCCGGAATCTTTCCATAAATAGTCGCCGTGAGCGTTATCTAAAAATTGAGCTGCCCAACTTTTCCCTTGGGGCAAATACCATTGGTCTTGATAAATTGCTCCACTTAAAATCGTTGGTTTTGAATCGGCTTTTTTTGCTAATTCTACCGCATCAAAATAATCCTTTTCAATTTTTTTGAAAACTAAATCTGCTTTATCTTCTACTCCGAATAAAACACCAAAAAGCTGAATCCATTCCGCACGTCCCAACGGATGTTGCTCGGTCCAATCGCCATTGTACAAAATTTTCAACCCATTTTGCTGCAAATGGTCGTACGTTTTCTTTTCACCGTCTACTCCAAAACCAATAATAACATCAGGTTGCATATCCAACAAAACTTCGGTATTTAGACTTTGATTAGTTCCAATCTCACGTACTTTTTTTGCATCGATTAAAGCTCTTGTTTTTTCAGAAGAAACATAATTGGTGTTGGGAAAACCAACTAAAAAATTCTCAACTCCAAGTAATTCTAAAACGGGAATATGTGTGGTAGATGTTACAACAATCGACCGAATAGGGACCTGAATGGCAGCATGATTCTGCAAACTATCCGGAATTGCCGCACCCTTTTGATGCAAAATATAAGTATAATTTTTAGCTGCTGTTGGCCATGGATTTGAAACAGTAACTACGGAATACGTATCAAATTTTTGAATGGAAAGTCCGTTTGCATAACGAATACTGTTTTGGGCAACAATGGAAACATCTTCATTTTTTTTGTTGTTTTGGCAAGCCAATAGAAAGAATGAATAGAGAACGAACAGCAAACGGATTTTCATCAATCAAGTTTTTTACAAATGTAGTTGTTTGTAACAAATGTTATAATGAAACTTGAATTTTGGTGCTATTTTTGACAAAATTTAAACCATGAGAGATTCAAGTACATTTATGTATATCGTTGGTGGAATCATCCTACTACACTTTATTGTGGGACTTATTTGGCTGCTTATAAAACTGTCCAAAAACAAGTAAATACTACTATGTTTTTGAATAGTAGTACTAAAAAAATAAATGTTTGAAATATAATACAGTTGAAAGCAACCATCATCATTTTGTTCCATCTAGTAAACAATAAAGTTAAAAAACATGAAAAAAATAGTAGTTGCCTTTGTTTGTTTAGTTGGATTGAACAGCTGTTTCCTTTCAAGCACTCCCGATGATTTTGAACCAATAGCAAGTTACAATCCGGTTATAATGGAGCGTTCAGAATTTGAACAATCGTTAGAAGTCTTGCCTCCGACAGCAATTGTTAATGCAGGTAAAATCTATATAAAGGATGGTTTTACATTTATTAATGATGTAAACCGAGGTTTTCATGTTTATAATTACAGTAATCCATCAAATCCGGTAGCAGTAGCATTCATAAAAGTCCCGGGTGCAACTGATTTATCAATTAGGGATAATGTTTTGTATATCAATCAAGCAGTTGATTTATTGACTTTGTTATATGACACATCTGCAAATGCTTTAGCCATTCAGGATCGTGACAGAGATGTTTTTCCTGAAAAAAAATCACCAAATGGAGATATGGCATCAACTTCTCAAAATCAAATCGTTGTAAACTGGACACAAAACTAAGCCATGAAAAAAATATTTTTACTTTCGTTCTTCTTTGTCTTTATCAACTGCTCCACTGATTCCGATTCAATTACAAAAGGAGACGGAACAGGAGGCTCCTTGGCAATCTTTGCTTTAAAAGGAAATTATTTATACACGGTTGATGACACCTCTTTAAATGTTTTTTCGTTAATCGAAACCAACAATCCGGTTAAAGTTAATGATTTACTTGTTGGATTTGCAATCGAAACACTTTACATATACGGTGAAAATCTTTACATGGGTTCACAGAATGGCATGTATATTTATTCGCTAGAAAACCCCGAAAACCCGCAGTTTCTTTCTAATGCACAACATGTAACTGCATGTGACCCCGTGGTGGCAAACAACACGCATGCTTTTGTTACACTACATTCAAGTAATTTTTGCGGCAACAACACTAATCTTTTGCAGGTCTATGAGACTTCCTCCTTAACAGATCCAATTTTAATTCATCAAAGAAATTTAACCTTCCCGAGAGGTTTAGGGCTATATAATGACTATCTGTTTGTTTGTGACGATGTAATTAAAATATTCAGCGTTCAAAATCCTGCTGAACCAATTGTAGTAGGTAGTATCCAATTGAACTGTTTTGATGTCATTATCAAAGGAAATGAATTATATGCTATTGGCGACAACGGTCTATACTTGTATGAGCTAAATCAACAGAATATAGAAAATTACACTTTGAAAAGTTCCATATCGTTTTAAAAATAGTACTTTTACACTCGTATTTAGGTTGCACTGCTGACTTTTTCAGTAGTACATTAAAAGGGAATCAGGTGAGAATAGTATTCTTATATTTTGTTTTTCAAATTGGAATTTGGAATTTAAAAATTAGAATTTAGTTTAAATCCTGAGCTGTACCCGCAACTGTAAGCTATCAAGCTTGTTGTTACACTTTTTATACCACTGTTCGCCGCGGCGAACGGGAAGGTTCAACAACAAGACGCAAGCCAGGAGACCTGCCAAGTACGTAACAACTATCAAACCTTCGGGAAGAAAGGTTTTGAAAATTATGACTTGGAAAAATCTATATTGCTGTTGGGCTTTTTTGCTGTATTCATTTACGTGGGGACAGAATGATTCGATTATTCGGTTAAACGAAGTAATTGTCTCCGATTCACAACTAAAAAACTTTTCGAAATCGCAAACTGTAACTATTTTCAACGACAGTATTTTAAACAAAAATCAAAGTTCGTTGACCTCCCTATTATCGGCCAATTTTACTATTTATTTCAAAGAAAATGGAGCGGGAATGGTTTCTTCTGCCTCGTTTAGAGGTACAACTGCTCAACAAACAGCGGTTATTTGGAATGGAATCAATATCAATTCGCAACTAAACGGTCAAACTGATTTCAATACAATCAACCCAACTGATTTTACAAATATCAGCATTAGACCCGGCGGCGGAAGTGTAATTTACGGTAGTGGAGCCATTGGCGGAAGCATTCATTTGAATTCCGAATTAAAGTTTAATACACCAACCTCTCACCTATTACGATTAAATTATGGAAGTTTTGAAACTTTTGGAGGAAACTATCAAATTGAAATTGGAAAAGAAAAATGGGCTGTTCAAGCGAGCATTTCGGCAAATAGTTCTGAAAACGACTATGAATACATGGGCTACAATAAAAAAAATGAAAACGGTGAGTTTGCCAATCAAAGTTATAATTTTAGTGTCGGACACAAAATAAATGCGTCTAATTTTATTAAATTTTACAGCTATTTATTTAACGGAGAGCGACATTTTTCTGGCACCATCACTGTTAAATCTAACGACAAATACTTGGATTTCAATACCCGAAATATGCTTGAATGGATTCTTTTCAAAAATAATTTTACTTCAAAAGTTAAAGCAGCCTTTCTAGCAGAAGAATACAAGTATTATGAAAACAAGAATACAAGTACATTCACTTTCGGAAAAGTCAAAAGCGTGTTTTTCAGACATGAGTTTTTATACTCCTTAAGTGAAAACATCAAAATTAATTCGCTACTTGATTTTACCCAAAGTTTTGTGGAGGGAAGCGATTTGATTGCTGATAAAAGAACCATAGGAACCGCAAGTTTGCTCTGGAAACACCAACTCTCAACTAAGTGGAATTATGAACTGGGCATTCGTCAGGAAGTAACGGATTCGTATGAAAGTCCGCTCTTGTTTTCAGCAGGAACTTCCTTGCAAGTAAAAGATTTTTACACCCTCAAAGGGAATCTTTCTAAAAACTTCAGAATCCCAACCTTCAACGATTTGTATTGGCAAGGAAGCGGAAATAGTGACTTAAAACCGGAACACTCTATGCAAGGAGAAATTGGCAACGAAGTAACTATTAAAAATTCAAAATTGGTGGTTACGGGCTTTCTTATAAAATTAGAGGACATGATTCGTTGGATTCCCTCATCAAGCGGACTTTGGCAACCGGAGAATACACATGGCGTTACAAACTATGGATTGGAAACACGATTGGAAACTAAAAAAGCATTCAACCAACAAGTACTTTCATTAACTGCGAGTTATGCCTATACTGTTTCAGAAAATAATCAAACCAACAAACAACTCACCTACGTCCCGTTTCATAAGGCAAATGCTAACCTTGCCTACCATTTTAAAAGTTTTACAGCGTATTACCAATGGGTGTATACCGGAGAAGTATTTACCTCCTCAGACAACTTTTACAAACTTGACGATTATACACTTTCAAACATTGGATTTGATTACAATTTTGGCAAAAAGAAAACATACTTACTGGGATTTCAAGTTCTAAATCTGAGTAATGAAAACTACCAAAATGTACTTTCCCGACCAATGCCGGGAAGAAATTTTAAACTATATCTAACCCTAAATATATAATGATGAACGTAAAAAAAATTGGAATTCTAATCACTCTTGGCGGATTATTCTTAACAGCATGCACCAACGACGATGGTATTTCTGGACCTTTAGGAGCCTATGATGATGGATTGCTTATCTTAAATCAAGGAAATTTTGGTGGAGGAAACAGCTCTATTTCCTATTGGTCAAATGATTTTTCGACTTTTGAATTGAATGCTTTTGGTTCCGTAAATCCTTCGGTTCCTTTGGGAGATACCGCACAGGATGTAGGATTTTATGGTGACAAAGCCTATGTGGTTGTAAACTTATCAAATACTATTCAAGTGGTCAATCGTTACACATTAGAACATTTGACCACGATTTCAACCGGATTATCCAATCCGCGGTACATTGCTTTTTCAAATGGAAATGCCTATGTGACCAATTGGGGTGATGCCGAAAACGATCAGGACGATTATATTGCAGTGTTGAACCTAAACAGTAACACCGTTACAACAACAATACCAGTGGCTGAAGGGCCGGAACGAATTTTAGAACACAACAACAAATTATATGTTGCTCATATGGGTGGTTACAATTTCGGAAACACTATTTCAGTCATTCAAACCGGTTCAAATGCAGTAACATCGATAGAAGTGGGTGATGTTCCAAACTCAATGGTTTTGGTAAATAACGATTTGTATGTGCTGTGTGGCGGGAAACCATCTTGGGTTGAAGAACCTGCAACTGAAACATCAGGATCACTTGTTCAAGTGAATCTTTCCACCAATACAGTAACTTCTGCCTTACCTTTTTTGGTAGAAAACCATCCCTCTAACTTGGTAGTATTTGAAAGTAAATTTTATTTTACAGTAAATTCAGATATTTTTTCTAAAATAATTGATGCAAATACCATTCCTTCAACACCTATTTTTAGTACTACCGCACAAGGAATTTATGGTGTTTACAGTTTTGCAATTGCAAATAATAAAATATTTGTGGGCGATGTTGCGGATTATAATTCAAACGGCAAAGTGTATGTTTACTCTTTAAGCGGTACTTTAGAAAATCAACAAATCGTTGGTGTGATTCCGGGTGGATTTTACTTTAATTAAAAAAAGAGGATGTTACTATAAACATCCTCTTCTTTTTTATTTTCTGAGTAATTGGTCAAATCCTTCCGGCACCTTATCCAAATACATCTCGGTTCCCAACGTCCGCAATTCTTTGACATTTTTAAATTCTCTCATTTGTAAAGAAGGTTGTTGCCTAACCATTCGACCATTGGCTGTGATTATTCCAATAGTTGTGCTAAGTAAAGGTTCATCAACGTCTCCCAAAGTGCCAAGATTTCCTAAATTCTCTTTTAATAAAGTTGAAGGTTGCAAACCGTTTTGGTATTCGCCAAATCCATCTTTATTGACAATTTTCAAAACTATAGGTTGCATGGCATATTTGTGATTCGGATTTTTATTTTGCGAACCAAAAGTAGGTGAATCATACACGGTAATCGAGCCTACGTTTTTTCCGGTTGTGACATCTCCAATCTGTACCACATCGATATAAGGATTCAAACCATTAATTAAAAGTTCACTTGCAGATGCGGAACTTTTTGAGGTAATCACATATACTTTAGTAAGGTTCAGACTATTGATTGGTGTACCGTTGCCTAAAGAATTTGTATACCTATTTATAAGTAACTCCGGGTTGTTTTCATTATAAAAATCCTCCACTTTTTGATTCCACTGCTGTTTAGCAAACACCTGACCATTAAATTGACCGGTAATCATACTTGCTAAATAAGTAGCTGTATTGACCGAACCCCCTGAATTATAACGCAAATCAACAATTAGATGCGTAACTCCTTGAGCAGAAAAACTATTGAAAGCCTGATTCAACTGTGAATCAAAACCAGAAAAGAAGCCATTGTAAACCAAGTACCCAATTTTTTTATCACCATACGTATAAACGTTTGTATAATAAACCGGGTTTTCGGAATATTCCGTTTTAGTTAAACTCACCGATTCACCGTTTGGAGTGATTGCTCCGCCGTCAAAATCGGCTAGATTTAAAGTGTAATTTTCGGCACTTAACAATTGTTGGTAGTTATTTACCGTAAGTGGAGTACCATTGACTGCATAAAAAATGTCTCCTCTTTGAATTGGTTTGCTTGAAGCATCAGAATTGGGTAAAATATATCGTACCCATCCGAATATTTCTGTTTGACTGCCTTGTTTGTAAACCAAACCAAAATCAACACCATTGTTCTTTGCTGTACCTTGAAGAACTCCTTGCAAAACATCATAATCATCAAAAATAACACTAAAACGATCGATAGTTCTGTCGACAATTAAATGTTCAAACAAATCTTCCGGAGCTGAATAGTTATCTAAAAAAGAATTCAACTGACTTTGCGTACTAAAACGTGTATCTAGCAAATCGGGCGAATCTGCTTGCCAGTAATAATACAAATTCAGTCCTTTCCAAACAAAATCATTCACTTCTAAGTTTGCAGGAACCGGAATGTCGTCTTTATCTTCGCAGGAAATAAACACACAAGTGAATAACACCAGTGCAAGTGTAATTTTCAAATATACTCTCATAGCATTTTTTATTGAAACGTAAATTTAGCAACTTTAGTTTTATTTTGGATTGTTTGTTACAAAAAAAGTTATCAATCGTCTTATTCTTATATCCTAATTCAGAAAAATGAACCAAACTGAGTTTGTTCAAATCATTCAACCATTTAAAGACAAGATGTTTCGTCTTGCAAAAAGATTGCTGGTTAGTGCGGAAGAAGCTGAAGATGCCACCCAGGAAGTTCTAGTAAAATTGTGGAATAAAAAAGAGACGATTGAGGGACTTAAAAGTATTGAAGCGATGGCAATGGCCATCACTAAGAATTACTGTTTGGATCAATTAAAGTCGAGGAGAGCTTCGAATTTAAAGATTGTGCACAGTAATTATCGCGATAAAGAGAGTGGTGTTTATCAAAAAACAGAAGATAAAGATTCGTGGAGTTGGGTAGAAAAATTGATTAATGAATTGCCCGAAAACCAACGTTTAATTATACAAATGAGAGATATAGAAGCCTATGAGTTTGAAGAAATTGCAGAAATTCTACAAATAAATGAAGCTGCCATTAGAGTCACATTATCAAGAGCACGAAAAACAATTAGAGAAAAAATGACAAATACCCATAATTATGGAATCAAATAATATAGAACAACTGCTGGAAAAGTACTTTGAAGGAGAAACTTCAATTGTTGAAGAGCAAGTATTAAAAGACTATTTTAACTCTGAAAATATTGCTTCACATTTAGAGATACACAAACCGATATTTAGTTATTTTTCTGCTGCAAAAACAGAAAAAATGAATTTAGCTCCTGCATTACCATCAAATAAACGATTTAAAACCGCTTGGATTGGTGTTGCAGCCAGTTTTATAGTTGCAGTTGGAATACTAACTTTTTGGGACAAGCCTTCAGAAAAACAAGATGAACTTGGTTCGTTTGAAGATCCCGAAATTGCCTTCAGAGAAACACAAAAAGCACTGGCCATGCTTTCTGTAAACGTAAATGTTGGCATTCAAAGCTTGGAATACGTTAATGAGTATGAAAAATCAAAAAATGTAATTTTTAAATAAAAAAAATCATGGTAAAAGTAATCACAACCCTAATTTTAACCTTTGTAACAACCGTTTTATTTAGTCAGTCAGCATTCGACAAATTTGACGGACCGGAAGATATAACTACTGTCATCGTCAACAAAAAAATGTTTGAAATGATGAGTAAAGTAAAGGTGAATCCCAACGACAAAGAAGCCATACAATATATGGAACTCGTAAAAAAATTGGACAATCTAAAAGTGTTTGTAACTTCCAACACAAAATATACGGCAGACATGAAAGCTACCGTTGACAAACATTTAAAAACGGCAGGATTGGAAGAATTAATGAGAATTTCTGAAGGTGGTAAAAGTGTCAAAATTCATGTAAAAACCGGCTCAACCGAAACACGAGTAAAAGAACTTTTAATGTTCATTGAAGGAGGTCCGAAAGACAAAGAAACCGTTTTAATGGTCTTAACCGGTGATTTTGAATTGAATGATATTTCAATTTTAACCGAGAAAATGAACATTCCGGGCGGTGAAGATTTGAAAAAAGCTTCGAAAGTTAAAAAATAATTAAAAAAATGAGAAAAATTATCATTTTGTTATCAATAACCTTATTGATGGCATGCAATCAAAATCCAACTTTACAAAACTATTTTGTAGAGAATACCGAATCAACCGATTTTATTTCGATGGATGTTTCGCCTAGTATCTTAAATATTAAACCGGACGCTTTAACTCTTGAACAACAAGACGCCTTAAAATCATTTAAAAAATTGAATGTGCTTGCTTTTAAATTAAATGAGCAAAATCAAGCAAAATTTGCTCCGGAGCAAGAGAAAGTCAAAACCATATTAAAGGACGAAAAATACCAACAATTGATGAAGTTTGGTAATGGTAAAGACGGAGCAGCAGTTTATTTTGTCGGCAAAGACGATGCGATCGAAGAATTTGTAATTTATGGTTCTCAAAAAGAAAATGGTTTCGCTGTAGTGAGAATCCTCGGTGATAAGATGAATCCAGAACAATTCATGACTCTTTTCAGTGCTTTACAGCAATCAGACATGGATATGAGTCAGCTAAAACCTTTGGAAGGTCTTTTTAAATAATTCCAAAATTAAGTAAAAATACAAAATCCCGATTGCTCGGGATTTTTTTATGTGTAGAAGCAAAAAAATTATTTAGCTCTGCTTGCATATTTAGTTTTGAATTTATCAATACGACCAGCGGTATCAATAAGTTTAGATTTACCTGTGTAAAATGGGTGTGATGTTCTTGAGATCTCCATTTTGAATACAGGATATTCCACACCGTCAACAGAGATAGTTTCTTTCGTTTCAACAGTAGATTTAGTGATAAAAACATCTTCATTCGACATGTCTTTGAAGGCAACTAATCTGTAATTTTCTGGGTGAATTCCTTTTTTCATTTCTAAATTGTTTTATTTGTTATGAAGTAGTTTGTTTTGAAGCTTTTACATGAAAAGGTATAAACTTGCTACAACTTTTAATTTCTTATTTTTTATTGAGGTGCAAATTTAATTATATT
>NZ_JBILTE010000078.1:0-11918 GCF_044371705.1 Flavobacterium sp.
TACGTTTAATCGGCTGGTGTTTATCAAAAATCACTTGATGCCACTAAGTGTTGCTTTTGAAAGTGAATTTAAAACGGTGATTGAAAAAACACCAAATTTTGAAACCAACAAAGTTTTTTATGGCCATCTAGCCGATTTAATGCAAGGAAAAAAACTCAATCCCGATGCATTTTCCCCGTATGCAGAATCAAAATCAACGCCTGAGAAGACGGAACTTGGCAAAATGTTGTTTAATGATGTTACGTTGTCACGAAGCAATACAATGAGTTGTGCCACTTGTCATAACGCCGAGTTGGCTTTTTCCGATGGTAAAACAAAATCAATAGAAAATATTCACAGCACGAGCAATAAGCGTAATTCGCCCACTTTATTATATTCTTCGTTCCAAAAGTCTTTTTTCTACGATATGCGTTCGCAAGATTTGGAAAATCAAATTGAGAACGTAATGAAAAATCCGGAGGAGTTTAATCTTTCACCAAAGGAAATTAAAGATAGAATTGTAGCCAATAAACAATTAGTTCAATTGTTTACAAAAGCATATCCGGATAAAAAAGAAATAACGCCTTATGAAATTAGAAATGCCATTGCATCTTACGTGCGAAGTTTAATGCCTTTTAATGCCAAAATAGATCACTATTTTTCCGGAAAAGGAACACTAACAGCAAGCGAAGAAAACGGATTTAATTTATTTGCCGGTAAAGCCAAATGTGCTACTTGTCATTTTATCCCGCTTTACAACGGTACCGTTCCTCCTTGGTATAACAATTCGGAATCGGAAGTGATTGGTGTGCCAAAAAATGCAGAATGGAAAAATGCAACAATCGACCCTGATGAGGGTAGGTATGGAATGAACCAACTAGAGCAACTACGATTCTCATTTAAAACACCAACGGCAAGAAATAGCGAAAAAACAGCACCTTATATGCACAATGGCGTTTATAATACATTGGAAGAAGTGATTAAGTTTTATGAATTAGGTGGCGGAAATGGGATCGGTATGAATTTAGAATACCAAACCTTACCGTTCGATAATTTAAAGTTAACCGAAAGTGAAAAGAAGGATATCATTCTCTTTTTAAAGACGCTAACAGATGAGAAAAAATAGCGTAGTTTTTTTTCTTCTTGGGTGCCAACTTATGCTGTTTCATGCATGCAATAACGACGATGCAGCGGATTGCAATTTTATGCCGGTAGTTGCAACGAGTAGTACCGCATCCAATCCGTGTTTGGCAACGGGATCCATCGAGATTAGATCGCCAATTGATGCAGATTACTTATACAAGGTTGATGCAGGAAGTTTTCAAACAAGCACCCTGTTTGAAAACATTTCTGTTGGTAAACACACGGTTTATGTAAAAGACAGCAACGGGTGCGAAGGTTCAAAAGAGGTCAGTATTGATACTATTGCAAGTGGCACTAAATTTAGAGAAGTGGCAACGATTTTAAAAATAAGATGCTCCTTGTGTCATTCGGGTTTAAATCCACAAGCAGGATTAGATTTTACAAGAAATTGCGACATTCTTGCAAACTGGAACCGAATACAAGCCAGAGCAATCGAAGGAAATCCTGCACCCATGCCACCCGCGGGATTAATTCCTTTAGCAGAAAGAAATAAAATTTTAGAATGGATCAATAGTGGTCATACGTTTGAGGAGTAAGTGAATTTGTAGTAATTCATAGTCATTATCTATTTGTACTACGCTCATGTACCGAATTAGTCTTGGCCTTGATTAACGGTTTTCCTTGAAGTGCCTGTATAAGTGTGAGCAGAGCCAATAAACCATAAATAATCGAAAGCCCGACGGTCAACTTGGTGTTTTTCAATACATAATAGGAAAGGATTGGCAACACTTGCAAAGCGTGCATTCCTATAAAATGTGCGACTCTCAAATCGCCAACCGTTTTGCTCCATCCAACTATAAACAAATTAGAGTTGTCATTCAATGCCCCCACGCTATGATTTAGAGTAGAACCCATCGCAAAACCTTCCAAAGAAAATAGAACAAAAATAACGATGCTTAAGCGAATGGCCCACACATAATAATCAGGCAAATTCGGAAAAGAATTGGTAAAAAATAAATAACCAACATAAGCGGTATAAAGTGTTACTAAAGTAGCAGCAAGTGCCATCATTGAAAATAATGCCGAGTAAAGTGGCGTACTTACATTATAATGTGATAATTGCCCCTTACTTGCTTGCAATGCGATGTAAACTATTTCAAAGCCCAACAAAATAATTACTGACCAATTGTAAATTTGGATATTAAAATGAGGCAAATAATAACAATACCAAGCCATTGCCCAGGCAAACAAAAAAGTTGAAAAGGCAAATTTAAAAGGTTTGTACCAGGCATTTACGTGGAAAACTTGCGTGGTCGTATATTTTGTCAGAAGTAAAAATACAATCGACGATACAAGGCATAACAAACCATAATAGAATAAGGTTGCATTTCGGTGTTTGAGCTGTAGGATAAAATCAATCATTGTTTGATACTTGCTAAGTTCTTTTCAATTTTCAACACTATTTTCTCAGTTGTAACGCATAGCAAATTACTGAAAAAACCAGATAAAATATGCAACTATTGAATTGTATTTCCGTTAAATAAATGCTTAACTACCTCTTCAGCAACAATCTCCATCAGCTGTCATCCTGAACCCCTCTCTGTCCTGCTGAACCCCTCTCAGTCCTGCTGAACCCTTCCTCTCTCTCTTTTAGACAAAATAAAGATATTTAAATATTTTACAAGTCTAAAGGAACTTGTTTCAGCATCTCCTCATTTCCTCTGTCCTGCTGAACTTCACTCTGTCATGCTGACTTGTTTCAGCATCTCCCTAATCAACATCTACTTTCATTGCTACCCCTTCACACCTCAGTCTAAATCCAATCAAATCTCTTTTTAGCTTCAGTAATATGAGCAAGATGATGCCTACAATGCCAAGCATAGACACCAATAGTTTCATCAACTCTAAAAGTTTTTCCATGTTCCGGATGAATAAAAATTCTCCCATACTGTTCGTCGGTTAAATTTCTTAACAGCACACCCCATCGTTCGTGTATGCCTTTCAGCATTTGTAACGATGATGCAATAGCCATACTTTTCGAGTCGACAAGTTCAGCCCATTGTTCTTCATAATAGGGTTTGATGGTGGGTTGGTCTTCCGTCAAGGCAAGTTTGATACGTGTGAAACTGTTCATATGGCTGTCGGCACAATGATGAACGACTTGCCTAATCGTCCATCCCTCAGGCCGATAGGCTGTGTCTAGTTGTTTGTCTGTCAAAGTCTTAACGGCATGAGCGAGTTGCTCAGGAAACGAGGAAATCTCAGCAATCCATTCATTGATAATGGCTTCAGTTAGCACTGTTGGCTGGTTGTACTTTCCGATAGGATATTGAAGTTGCTCTAGTGTCATAGGGTTGGAATAGATTATTGTTGTTGTTGATAGCCTGATTCATAGGTATTCGCAGATGTAAAACTTTGCGTGGTATAGGTAGGACATAAGTGCCTGCCATTTTCTAGTAGTATGACAAATCCAATGGTTCAGTTCTTTTTAATCGTAGCTATGCAAAAACCATATTTTTAACTCATCTTACAATAATCAATGGGTATTAAATTTAAAAAAACTACAACCATCAGGATAGAAGGCATAAAACATTTCATTTGATATAATAATTCTATATTCCGGATTTGGTTTAAATAAATACACGTTTGGATTTTTTTTAGACTGTTCATAAAGAGCGGTCTCAGCGGTATAAGTAAATTGGTTATCTGTTGCTTTTTTTGCATATCTAAAATGAAGCTCATTTTTAACTTTGAGTATTTCACCATAAACATCCAACGTGCCAAGATTTTCATAAAAACCTGCTTTCATTTCAATGAATGCTTTATCCTTATTATTCTCCTTCGATAATAATTTACTGTCAGCCTTGTATTTTATTTTGTACCAGTCCTCCAACTTTTTTACTGCGGAAGTCATGCCCCAATCTGCTGCTAATTTGTAATTTAAAATAGCTAGGTCGCTTTTATATTGATTGCCGTAAACTTTTGCTTTTAGTTCATAACTCGGACCAAAAGTTGGGTCCAAAGCAATTAGTTGATCAATGTATGATAACGCCTTATCGTGGTAATTGGCTTCTTGATGAATAGCGGCCATCCAATACAGGTATATTTTATTAGTAGGATCTGACTCTAAACAGATTTCCATCAGTCTTTTTGCTTCTCTACTGTAGCCCTTATTTTTATACATCAGGGCCTTTTCAATATTGGAACTTAGCTCGGCTGCTGTAAGGTTTTTCGGAACTGTATTAAGCGACTGTTGACTTTTAAAATCATCAATCTTGGTTGCATAGCGATCCTGATATTCGTAGAAATTATAAAAATAGGAATAAGTGATATCGTAATCTATCGTGTATTTATCCAAATAAATTGCATTACCATAGATATCGTATTTATTTATGTAGCTCTCAAAATGACCCCAATTATTTTTACTGGAACTAATATCTTCCATGTCGTTGAGTTCATTATTATTGAAATAACGTTCGGTTTTTTTAGGACTGCTCAAGTAATCGATATGGGTGATATTTTCGGTTTCTTTGTTGCCGTTCTGAATATATTCGTAAAAGTATTCGCTTGTTTTTATTCGGTCTTTGTAATTCCGGGAGACCATGATTTTTTTGGTTTTTTCATCGTAAATCGTAACAAAATTTCCATAACTCGTTATGGTTGAGTCTGCAACCAAAGTACCACTAGTATTTTTCCATTTAAAACTAATTTCATTAGAAGGAAGAATTTCATTGCCGGATTTACTATTGATGGTCTTTTCTATTCTTGTTACCAAATAATTATTTGAAGTTTTTGCCGCTGGTGGTATTTTATACTCGATAAAAGTTGTATAATCCTTTGTTTTAATCAGTTCATCAATATAGGCTTGTGTAATCATAGTTTCTTCAAACTTGGGAAAATCGCTGAAGTATGTTGTGTATTTACCACCAACAGGGCCAAACTCTTTGGATAGATATCGGATTAATTCGCCACTTAAGTTGTATTCGGAGTATTGCATTTCTACAATATGATCTAATTTTTTATCAGAAAATTGAACTTTCCAAGCTTTCTTTAACTTCTTTTCTTTGCGGAGATTCTTTAGTAGTTCAAACTTTTGTGCACCCGTTGAATTGCGAACCGAAGAGGCTATATCATCAGGATTGGCTGTAAGTGTAATTTGACTTTTGGCACTATTGAATTGTTGGGTGAGAGCTTGTTGTTTAGTACTGTTATTGGTAGTTTGTAGGTCAACAATCTGTCTGGCTGCAGCCATTCTTTTTTTCTGAACGGTTTCAGTATGATATTTTTGTGCGGTTTCAACACCCGAGTTTATTTTGTTTTCTAAATTCAAGACCGATTGTATCGCTTCATTTCGTTTGAATCCAATGAGTTTTTTAAATGTATTCAAACTTATGGAGGCATTCACATAATCATTGTTAGCCACATGAGCATAAACCAATAAAGAGGTTGTTTTTGGATTAGCACCTAAGCTTTGCTCTATTGTTTTTAACTGTTGAATAGCTGCTGCATAATTGCCACTTTCGTAGTGCATTTTGGCTGTATTAAATTGTTCCTGCCAATTTTGAGCAAAAGCTGTTTGAGGAAACATCCACAGTAGTAAGATGCTTAACGGTACAATGCGTTTTTTAATCAATGTTGTCTTTACCATTTTTAGTTACCTGTAGTATGTATATTTAATAATTGTAAACAGCTAATACACGATATTCTGTCTTCTTTTGAATAACTTGCATTTGATCATTTAGATAGTAGCTAATAAATTTTCCTACGCCATATTTACTATATCCGCGTCCATTTGCACAGCCTGATTCACTGTCAACATGATTTAACAACTTAGTCTTTGCTTCATCAAAACTACTATTAATATGAATTTGACCTAAATTATATCCACCGCCGCCAGCTGTATAACAAATATCACGAATATAGGTCCATTCATCCGTAAAATATACTGCTTCATAGAGCCCTTGCTCGTTTTTGATATAATTTACCATAATGAATTTAGTTTTTCCGTCAATAGAAATTATAGTTCCCTTATAGTCTATGATATGATAAGGGTATGTACTAATATCATGTTTATATCCCTGTCTAAAATTATCATAAGTACTGCCCCACATTACCAAATATTTTGATTCGGTATTTGGACTGTAATAACCTTTTTCTCTCCAAAACAAATTTAAATTATACTGATTTGTTTTAAAGGTGGTTAAATTATTATTCTTAAGAATGTATTCAGAACCAACGGTTTCTAAGCTGATGTTTACTTTTTCATCCGCAAACGCATCTCCCCAAAAATCAGTTCCACCATACGCTGAAAGGTATTTATTTTGTTCTTCAGCATTTGCAATTAATTGTTTGGGTGATGGATCGGCTTCTCCTTTTTCGTATTTATCATACAGATCTGCAATAGCTCGCATTTCGTCTATGGGCCAATTTATTTTGGTTATGTTTACACTTTCAATGTAAAATTTTTTTGATTTTGCAAAAAGTTGCATGAGTGCTTTGACTTTTTCCTCCGGAAAGTCATTCGGTAAGCCTAAAAATGCTTCGCCTTTTCCTTGTCTGATTCCCGGAACTGAAAGTGGTATTTTACCACTGGGCTCAGTAAGAATTCCGGCCGAAGAAACGATTGTTTTAAATTTGTTTTGAGTGTTGTAATAAGAGATAAACGAATAGCCTGTTTGGTCAAGTATTTCGCCGTCTGTTACAGCAAAGCTCCACACAATTTCAAATGCTACTTCTGTGGGTTTTAATGATTCATACCGCAACAGCAAATCCGGGTATTTATTCAAATTTGATTGTATTACTCTTTTTACAATAGTTCCCCCGCCCGAAGGTGCCGGAATCTGGAGCTCATAGTAATCTCTGGCTGCCCATGAAAAAATATACTGCTCTGCCGGTTCGCCAAAAAGCACCCACCAATCAATCGCTAATGCGGCCTCACTCATTATGCCTTTCATTACGCTGTTATTTTCGTAGTAAGGTTCAAGATAACCGGGTATGTTGAAGGAGGAATACTTGTTTTCGATGGCATAATTTAACGAGAGCTGTGTTGGACTAATAGTCGTTAAATTAACGCCAACCAGATGATGACCCTCAACGGGGGTGGTGTAACCTTGTGCATTTAAATTGAGGCAAGGGAGCAGTGCCAGTAGTATAAGCGTACTATTCAGTTTGAACATTCGTGCCATTTGATTTTTTATATTTTCAATGATTCTCACTTGGAAATTTCTTTTTTGATCTAAATATTCAAAAATAGAAAAAAGAATAGAATTTTCAAATTCCAAAAATCTATTTAATACAGTGTCCCCTGCCGATCTACAATAAACTCAATTTGAAAGAAATAGTGTGTAGTGTCCTAAAAAAGTTTACAGTTTGTATTTGAAGATTAGTGCAATCCTATTTTGAAGCACTGTTTTTTTCCACCCGCCGTGGTGGGTTGGGGAAAGAAAAAAACAAAGAAGAAAAAACAAACGAGAAAAAAACAAACGACTTTGCCTGATTTTGTTTCCCCAAACCCTGCTTTTAACAACAGATATTGAGTTTGGGTTTTGCAATAGGAATTTTACTTGACTCAAACAGTTTTTTTATAACTACTGTATGTTTGTTTCACCAAACAGCTATTCTTTTAAAAATTAGTTGTGCATCAACTCATAATTTTTTGTTAACCAACAATTTATTGACTTTAGTCAATTTTTTTGCTAAATCCCACGAGTAGATTTGTCCCATATAAATCAAAAATCAAATTATGAAAAAAGGGATTTTATTTTTTTTACATTTAATGGTATGCGTAGGTTTTAGTCAAACTGGTATAATCAGAGGTAAGGTAATCGACCAACAAACAGAAGTTATACTAACAGGTGCAACAGTTGAGCTAATTGGTTCTGAAAGTTTGGGAGTGGTAACAGATGCAGAGGGAAATTTTGCATTGAAAGATATTCCCATTGGTAGACAATCCATTCGTGTGAGCTACATTGGTTATGAAACTTTAACCGTTTCTGAATTGGATGTTACCACAGGAAAAGAAGTAATCGTTCAAGTGGGTTTGCTGGAATTACTGGATGTTTTACAAGAGGTAGTGTTAACTTCCGAACGAAGTAAGGCTACTGCTATCAATGTGATGTCGGCTGTTTCTACACGTCAGTTTACCACTGAAGAAGTCAATCGATTTGCAGGGGGTAGAAGTGATGTCTCTCGTTTGGTTTCCAATTTTGCCGGTGTGTCCACAGCTGATGATAGCAGAAATGACATAGTAGTACGCGGAAATTCACCTACCGGCTTACTTTGGCGTTTAGAAGGAATACCGATTCCGAGTCCTAACCACTTTGCAACACTAGGAACCACCGGTAGCCCGGTTTCTGCACTCAATCCAAATTTATTAGCGAACTCAGATTTTATGACTTCTGCATTTGCAGCTGAGTATGGAAATGCGATTGGAGGGGTTTTTGATTTAGGATTTCGAAAAGGAAATATTGAAGACTACGAATTTACCGTTGGTGTAGGAGCTTTCCCGGGATTAGAATTGATGGCTGAAGGACCGATGGGAAAAAATGGAGGTTCTTTTATTGTCTCAGGCAGATATGGCGTAGCAGGTACCTTAGGTTTGGCAGGCACTAGTGCTCAGCCCAACTACAGCGACTTGTCGTTTAACGTAAATTTTGGTCGAAGTAAGGTAGGTACTTTCAGTCTATTTGGTATCTATGGGACATCAGATATCGACTTTCTGGGAGAAGATTTTGATCCGGAGGACTTATTTGCCAGTGAGGATCAAGACAGCTATGTAACGTCCGGTTTTTCAACGGTGGGATTAAAACATGTATTGGATATTGGGTCTCAATCGTATTTAAAAACGATTGTGGGTTATTCTTCCAGCAGTAATACGTATGAAGAGGACCGCTATTTGAACTTAAACCAACCCGATGAATCAAAAATTCGTTATACCTCAGTGGACAATAGCGAAAGCAGAATTTCATTCTCAACACTTTTTAATACAAAAATTAATAAAAGAATTATTTTTAGAACAGGAGCATTGGTAGAGCAGTTTTCGTTGGACAATACATTAAAAGACCGTGACCGACAACCCGATACTGATTTGGATGGTTTACCGGATTTTAATACGCTTATTTCTAATGAAGGAGATTATTCCATCGTACAGCCTTTTGCACAGGGGCAGTTCCGAGTGACCGATAAACTTACCTTGAATGCCGGTATTCACGGACAGTATTTTTCGCTGAACGAGGAGTTCATAGCAGAACCTAGAGCTTCGGTAACGTATGCATTCAATCCTAAAAACACCTTGACTGTAGGATATGGTTTGCACAGTCAAAATGTGGCGGCACCATTATTGTTCCTAAATGAATCCATCGATGGTACCTTGCAACAAACCAATAAAAACTTGGATTTTGTGCGTAACCAACACTTTGTAGTGGGTTACGACATTCGGTTGGCGGACAAATGGCGTGCAAAAGTAGAGGTGTATTATCAAACCATCGATCAGGCTGCTGTAGAGCAAACACCTACAAGTTATTCATCATTGACTGAGGGAGCCGATTTTGTTTTTTCAACAGACAAAGTATCCTTGGTTAGCGAGGGTGTTGGTTTTAATCAAGGTTTTGAGTTTACGCTGGAGAAATTTTTTAGCAAAGGTTATTATGCATTATTTACCACCTCACTTTTTGAGAGTACCTATGAAGGTAGCGACGGTATTGAGCGTAATTCTCCTTTTAACAACGGATATGTTGTGAATGCTGTTGCAGGAAAGGAATTTAAAATAGGAAGTGCAAAAAAGAATGTTTTCTCAATTAATACCAAATTCACTACAGCTGGCGGTCGTTACTACACTCCTGTTGACCTAGAGGCTTCGATTGCTAACGGATTTGAGGTGAGAGATGATTCTGTAGCTTTCAGTGAGCAATACGATCCATACCTGCGATTGGACCTTCGATTTGCTTTTAAATTCAATAGTGCAAAAAAGAAAAGTTCGCACCAATTTTATATCGACTTTCAAAACATTACCAATAATGAAAATGTTTTTTCACAAAATTACAACCGCGTCACACAACGAGTAGATCAAGTGAATCAAATTGGTTTTCAACCGGATTTTGGGTATCGATTTCAATTTTAAAGGTAGTTAGTTTCATGTTTGATTGTTGTTAGAGTTTGCTACAATTCCACCTTATTGTCTGCAAACTCTAACTTTTTAAAGCAAAAAAGATATGTTGTACAATTTACAAAAGTTCACACAAGACTTCATCCAGTTTTCCCCATCGGAATTGTTTAAGATTACGTATGTTTTTAATCTTAAGTATTTTAGTAAAGGTCAGATTGTTTTTCCTGCCGGTCAAGTAGTCCGGCAACTGTATTTTTTAAATAAAGGTGTCCTAAAGATTTATAAATATGAAGGATCGGAGCCTGAAGAGGTTAAGTTTTATTTGAATCCAACCTTTTTAACCGATTTACAATCAATCCAATCCAATCAGGTTAGTTTGTATACTTTGATCACCATGAGTGAAGTTGAATTATATCATGCCGATTTTAATACTATTCATTCATTAATGCAGCAATCAGCAAAGCATCATACATTTTTTAGTAGCCTCTTTACAGACCGGTATCTATTTAATGTAAGTATTTAGCAACTCATTTATAAAAAAATGTATTTTTATGAGTGTAAATGGTTTACTAAAATTATTAAATATTAATGGGAACTTATGTATCAAAATTTAAAAACATTTACTTCGCGATTCATCAATCTTACTGAGGAAGAGGCAGAGGAGCTATTATCCATTTTTAAACCAAGTCCTGTGAAGCGATTGGATCATTTATTTTTGGAAGGAGAAATGATTGACAAAATCTATTTTATTAATGAGGGAGTGTTACGCGGTTATTACATGAGGGAAGGTAAAGAGTATACCACCCATTTTTTATTTGGTCCCACCATTTTTACTGATATAACTTCGATTAGAAAAAAAGTACCGACATTAATTAATTTTCAAGCTTTGAAAGCTACGGATTGCTTAGTAGCACAATTTTCAGATTTGGAGGATTTAACCAATAAATCACCCAACATCGAACATATATTTTTTAAGTTTATGGAGCATTTGTACTTGTTTGGAGTGATGCGACAATTGTCGTTTATATATGACACACCACAGGAACGGTACATCAAATTGTTTAGTGAGCGACCCAAAGTGATTGCAGAAATACCCCAGCATTATATTGCTTCTTATTTGGGAATCAAACCAGAGTCGTTAAGTAGAATCCGAAAACGTATTTTATAGTTATGGAGCATTTAAAAGCATTCACGGCTCGTTTTATTGACTTATCCATTAGTGAATTAGAAGCTCTTGAATCCATTTTCACGCCTGTACCGATAAAGAAAATGGATCATTTAATGATTTCAGGAGATTATGTAAAGGACATCTATTTTATAGATAGTGGCTTATTTCGTGGCTATTACATGAAAGAGGGCGAGGAGTACACCACCGGATTCTATTACAGTCCGCTTATGTTTGCCGAACTGTTTTCCATTCGAAAAAGCACTGCCACTGAATTTAACTTACAAGCATTGCAAGTAAGTAACTGTTACAAAGCTAGTTTTTATGAATTGGAAAAATTAATGGTGCATTTTCCCAACATCAAACGTCTTTTCTTCAGACTTTATGAAATGTTATATATGTATGGCGTGAAGCGTCAGGTTTCCTTTATTTATGATTCCCCAAAAGAGCGGTATGACAAACTCTGTAAAGAATTTCCAAAAATAATCGATGATATTCCATTGCAATACATTGCGTCGTATTTGGGTATTAAACCGGAGACTTTGAGTAGGATTCGGAGGAAGGGGTAAAAATTTTAAAAGGGTGGTT
>NZ_JBILTE010000236.1:0-3414 GCF_044371705.1 Flavobacterium sp.
CAAAACTTGAAACTCCTAAAGTATTTTTATGTACATATAAATTATCGTAATAAACTGTACCTAAATTAGTAGAAATTATAAATTGCACTAAGTCGTTTCTATTAGCACTTCCACCACCTGCAATTGAAAAGTTAGAGAACGGAATATCCAAAGATATCCAAGTTCCAGGATTAGGATTAGTAAGGAAGTTAGCATTTGTTACAGAAAATTCGATAGCGTTTGCTTCACCAGTTCCGTTGTTCCAATTAGAAAATTTTACATTAAAACTCTTATCTAAAGTTGGACTATCAGTATATATATCCATATGGAAATGAGTGAATGTAGTTGCGTTAAATCTACCTGCTAAAAATGATACACCTTCGCATGGAGAACCTGTGACAACATTTGTGTTATTACCGGCAACCTGCAATAAAGAAGTATTCATTGGACACCATGAAGTGTTAAATGTATTGTCGTTGGACGGTTGGCCATCTACTCCAGCATAATTCAAAGTTGCAATAGGAGCATAGGCATCACTAAAAATTGATTTTACATCTGCTGCTGGTCTTGCAGGAGGTGTAGGTGCTGCCACAGCAGGTCCAACAACGGCAAAGTTAACAGTATAAGTTTTAGTAATTAAAGTGTTTTGCGAAGTTACAACAACGGTAGCACTTCCTGGCAAAGCAGTAGCTTGTGTAGTTACTTTTGTTGCTGCAGGATCAACTGTGGTTGAGGACGTTATTTGCGGAATTGTTGTTGTTCCATTTTGTAAATTTACGTTGTACACTGTTGTTGCAGATCCAAATCCTGCCACAGTTACACCGTTTACTTTTAAATCACTTAAATCAGCATTAGCACCTGCTGCAACCGGATTTTTCCAAAAATAGATGTTATCCAAATAGATTGTAATTGGAGTAGCACTTCCAGCTCCATTGGCTGCAAATTTTAATTGAAATACAGAATTCCAGGTCATTCCTGTAAAGGCACTTTTTGGAATGTCAATACTAGTCCATGTGCCACTTGTAAAAGGAATAGTAACTAGTGTTTCTGATGCACCGGTGCCATTGTTGATTGGACTTACTTGTAAAGTAGAGAGAGCTGGATTAGCACTTGTCCATACATCTACATGTAAAAATTCCATGTTGGCTGCATTTGTTGTAGTTAACTCAGTCCCCTGATAATTAAAAGTTGGATAAGCTAGGGCAAGATTTTGTCCTGCTCCGGTGACCCCAGTCGGATTAAATGCAGGATTAACACAACAGAATCCAGATTGACCCCAATTTGGATTAAAGTTTGTAGCAATAGAAGTGTATGTTTCACCATAAATAGAAACAACATCTGCCGGAGCTTTAGTCGGAGTTGGTGCGTTTGTAGTTGGTTGCGAAAAAGCCAACAAACTCGACAAAGCAAAAATTAAAAGAGTAATTTTTTTCATATTAAATATTTTTTTAGTTAATAAATGATAATTTCAAATTTAATCAATATATTTTTTAAACATGTCATAATTATTATATAGAAACTATACAGTAGTAAGCATTTTCTTTTTTTTGTAAAAGGAGCAGTATTATTGACTAGATTGCTTATAAACAGTAAGTTTTATTGCGTCACTATAAAGATTAAAATTTATTTTGTATAGTCAATGTATAGTTTTTACTAAGTGATTTCACGATGCTATAACGTTTTCGAAATCATTTTTTTGCTGAAATAGTAATAAATTGACAAAGTTTAAGAAAGGGAGCAATTCATATAAAAGGCATGCAGTATGATAATTGCTGGTAAATATTTAAATCTGTGTAAGTTCTTAGTTCAATTTTTTACTGAACCGAGGTAGTCAAAAGCATTTACTTTTTTATATACCAACGATTTATCCTACTTATTTTTTTTAAGAATGAAATTAGTATAAAAAAAATCGTTTTAATGACTTAAAACGATTTTTCTATTTAATCTATGGTGAAGGGTTTTTAAATTTTCTTCAATTGCTGTTTCATCATGGCAATTTGATCCTTCAACATTTTCTGTTTGTCAAGTTTGATTGTTTCATTCAAGAGGGTGGTTGCTTCAATTTTTCTTCTTCTGGACATCGCAATACCGGCAAGATTCAATTTTGCTACAGCTAAATCCATATCCATTGACAATCCCAATTCAATCGCTTTTCTGAAAAACTTCTCGGCTTGATTTAAATTTGTTTGAGAAACCATTAATCCGTTAAGATAATTGTAATAACCTTGTTGCTTTTTTACAAGTGCAGTTTCCGGATTTTTTATTTTGTTGAGCCATTTTTGTGCCCCCGGAAAGTCTTGTTTACGTAACCGAAAGAAAGCTAGAAGAATTAATTCATTTTTAAAATAGAGGAAAATTGGAAAAATAGTTAATAGTACAAGAAAAATTCCGTTTCCTATTTCACCTTCTGTAAATTGCCAAATGGCTGTTATTACAAGTATAGCGGAAAAAACTAATTTTATATTTTTATTATACATGATAAGGTTAAATTATTGTGATTGCAAAGGTATGAAAATGAATTGAAAATATTTTTATAAAACTGCTTGTGAGAAAAAAAAGTCTTTGTATATTTGCACTCGGTTTTTGAGAGACCGAATTGCGTTTTAAAAATAATCAGAATTAAAGATATCAGTAATGAGTAAGAGAACATTTCAACCATCGAAAAGAAAAAGAAGAAATAAACACGGGTTTATGGATAGAATGGCTACTGCTAATGGTAGAAAAGTCCTTGCTCGCAGAAGAGCTAAAGGAAGACATAAGTTAACTGTTTCTTGCGAACCAAGACATAAAAAATAATGATCGTAGTATCATAAATAAAGGCGTTACTTTTTTTAGTAACGCCTTTTTTTTGTAAATTGTCATTTAATATATTTTAAACTTTTATAATACAATACAATGCCAAAAGATAATTCAATAAAATCGGTTTTAATTATTGGTTCGGGACCCATCGTCATTGGTCAAGCATGTGAATTTGATTATGCAGGATCTCAATCTGCTCGATCTCTCCGCGAAGAGGGAATTGAAGTAATCCTTATAAATTCAAATCCGGCTACGATTATGACCGATCCTTCAATGGCGGATCATATATATTTATTGCCGTTGACTACCAAGTCGATTATTCAAATTTTAAAACTGCACCCTACTATCGATGCGGTTTTACCAACAATGGGCGGACAAACAGCTTTAAATCTTTGTTTGGAAGCAGATGAGAAGGGCATTTGGAAGGATTTTGATGTACGTTTAATTGGTGTTGATATTAATGCCATAAATATAACAGAAGACAGAGAGCAATTTAAACAATTGTTACAAAGAATAGGCGTAGGTGCAGCTCCTGCAAAAATTGCAACTTCTTTTTTGAAAGGAAAAGAAATCGCTCAAGAATTTGGATTTCCTTTAGTAATTCGACCTTCATTTACTCTTGGCGGAACCGGTGCT
>NZ_JBILTE010000079.1:0-11829 GCF_044371705.1 Flavobacterium sp.
AGATTCAATCCAAGATAGTTTGATTAAACTACAATATGATTTGTATTACATCAAGCATCGAAGTATTTTTCTTGATATTAATATAGTCATCAAAACAATCAGTACAGTTATATTCTACAGAGGTCAGTAGTTTTAAATAGACGGTTTTATTTAATAGATTTTTTCTCCCAACGATACAGACGAAACAAGATGAAACCATTTGTTACAATAAAAGGCAATAGGACTGTGAAATAGGATTGAAACGCCAAGTATAAAGTATAAATCAAAAGCAATACAGTATTTAATTTGATGAAAAAAACTACTTGTTTTGAATTTTTTCTAAGGATAGAAATAACCAAAGGAAGATAAAGCGGATTAAAAAGAAGTGCATTGTAATTCCATAAAACTTCGCGATGCAACGAATAAAGTCCCACTGCAATTAGAAATATCCCCAGTAAACCCGCAAGAGCAAAATAAGTGAGATAAACGAAACGGTTGTTGGCACCTAAAATAAGTAAAAGTGCAAACAAAAGCGTATAACTTGTGTTCCACCATACTCTTTTCAGTAGATTTTTGTCTTGTAAAAAATGGGTATGTGTGACCGTAACCAAAGGTTTTCCCTCCACTTGTAGTTTTGACAAACTAGCCATTAACTCATTTGGAAGAAACAATTGCTCTGCTTCAGCATCCGGACGCTTTCCAAAAATGATGTTAATGCCCAACTTTTCGTAATAAAGAGATTCTAAGAAGGGGTTGATAACCGCACGGTAACTGGGTTGATAAGGTTTGTTTTTGGTTATTTTTGTGCCTTTTAATACGTCATTTACTTTATCCATCACCATGGTCGTGCAGTTCTTATCAATGAATTTGTAACGGTATGAGCGTTCTTCGGTATATAGATTTTTATTTAAAGCTTCAAAAAGTTGTTGCTTTTGAGCAGGATTGAGGTTAAGCTCTTGTTCAAATACATCACGATTGTCTGATTGGTATTCGTATAGGAATTGTTGAAACGAACTTGTAGAAACATAGTAATCCAAATCACCTTTGACAAATTTTCCGTAAAAATTGGGTGTTGCAAAATCAAATGTTCCATAGTTAAAAACAACATCCAGTTGATGAACCGGGTCAGAAATTCGAAGTCCGGTATGACCAAAAATGGAATATAATTGGTCGCCACTTCCACAGGTAATTACTGATACTTTAGCTTGGTCAGAAAGTCTAATCCCTTGAGCGAATAGTGAATGAACACAAGAAAAGATAAGAAATAGAAAAATAAACAGTCTTTTTGTAAAATGAACCATATATGTCATATAAGTTTTAAATTACTGAATGAATTCGCTGTGCGGGTTTTTTTGCTAAGATAGGAAGGTTTTTTGAACGATTGAGGAAGTAAAGTGCAATAAGTTTTTGACCGCAAATTCGCAGATTACGTGGATTGCTAGGAGAGGTGGACTCAGATGAGAAGGCCATCTACTTTAAATTGAAAATCAGGTAATTACAGAACTTAAACCGCCTTAAACTTTGAAAGATATCCGCGAGTAAACCTCAGTACCTTAGTGCCTTAGAACCTTACAGCACCTACCTAAAAATTCCCAAATCAATCTTCAACGAAAAAATATTTGAATACAAAGCAGCACTTTGGTCGCCAATATCTGTCAAAGCATAATCCACTTGTATGCCTTTGTATTTAAATCCCAATCCAATATTAGGTTGGAAGCCAATGCGTTCGGAATTGTCAATTTCTCTCACGTTTTGAAAGTTTCCAACGCCGGCACGAAGATAAGCTAGTTCAAGAAAACCAAATTCAAAACCTAATGCCGGATCAATACTTACGGAACTAGTAGAAATGATGTCATTGGTTTGTGCAAAACGCATGTTCAAATTAGCAGAAGCAAGCAAGCTATAATCATAACGAATAATCCACTTGTGAGCCAAACCCATTTGAAGTTTTGGGAGTGTAATTTCTGAAGTTTCCGGTTTTTCTTGGTTTTGCCCAGGAATTGCATTGGCAATTTCCTCGTATTTTTCATCGTTGATTACCCAAACATTGTAAGTTGAAGTAATATCCCGAACCATGACACCATACTTCCAATTGTTGCGTTCGAATTGTAATCCAACATCGATACCGAATCCCCATGAATTAGCAAAATCTCCAATAATTCTTCGGATTACTTTGGCATTTACGCCATATTGCCAACCGGGAACTTGCAGACTCCGAGCATATGAGAAAGTAGCTGCATAATCAGCTGTTGAGAAAAGATTGATTCGACTATAGTCGATGTTTCCTTCGCTGTCAATTAATTGAGTAGTATCTAAGATATCATCTACACCAAAACGTATTAATGAAATTCCCCATGCACTGCGGTCGTCTATAGGCATTGCAAAAGCAGCATAATCATATTGAGCGATGTTGGCAAAGTAGCTTGCGTGCATCAAACTCATCTGACTGTCTTCTAAATGAACTAAACCTGCCGGATTCCAATAACCTGAGTTAACATCGTTTGTACTAGCGGTAACTGCATTTGACATTCCCAACGCAGCAGCATCTACTCCAATATTCATAAATTCATTGGAATATTTACGTACCGCTTGTCCATAGAAGGAACAGGTCCATAACCATAGCAAGACAAGAAGGGGTTTTTTCAAAGCAATTTCAATTTTTGCAAATATCTGATAAAAATATCAATTCAAAAACGTTTTAATTGCTGACTTATTGTATTAAATTTGTTTCAAACCATACACTATGCAAATAAAGCGTCACATTCCGAATATTATTACTTTACTGAACTTGTTCTCAGGTTGTATTGCCTTGCTTTTTGTTTCTTTACATAAGTATGAATACGTGTTTTTCTTTGTTTGTTTAGGAATCTTTTTGGATTTTTTTGACGGTTTTTTTGCCCGATTATTTCAAGTACAGAGTCCGCTTGGTTTACAATTGGACTCGTTAGCCGATATGGTAACCAGTGGTGTAGTGCCCGGATATGTCATGTTTCAACTCATTTTTGAGTATCAGGCAGTTGGATTTTTTACATCTGAGCCCTATTTTCCTTCGAATTATATTTTACCGCTTTTAGGTTTTGCCATCACCTTAGGATCCTGTTATCGCTTGGCGAAGTTTAATATTGATACACGTCAAACAGATTCTTTTATAGGATTGCCTACTCCCGCAAATGCATTGTTAATTTTGAGTTTACCATTGGTGATTGCAACTTCTTCGTCGGATTTTATCGTAAGTTCCTTGGTGAATCCGTATGTGTTGATCGGTATTTCCTTTTTAAGTGCTTACTTATTAAACGCTGAAATTCCACTCTTTTCTCTAAAAATCAAAAACTTTACTGTAGCCAAGTATAAAATTCAATTGATATTTCTGGTGCTGACTATTTTATTGCTGGTATTTTTTCATATTGCAGGAATTCCTCTAGTGATTTTGACTTATGTGCTCCTTTCTGTTATTCACAATAAAATGAACCGAATAACGGTTTAGCTGATTGTATGGCTACTAAACCTATTCGACGTAAATCTCCCATTCAAAAAAAACCTTCCCGCAAAACCGCGAGCAAGAGAAAATTCGTGCCATTAATCATTGGTTTTATTGTTGTACTCTTTTTTGCAATTACTATCTACCATTACAGGGATGCATTGGCCTATTACTTTAGCTTTCGCTCCCGACATGAATTGAAAGAAGCTGAATCTTCAAAAGTGGAAGAAGCACGAATTTTTCAAGTGTTGAAACGTCATCACCCAAAGGTTGCCGGTTTTGATGTTTCAGAATATCAGGGTACTATTCAATGGGATCAGGTAAAAACAGTAGAAGATACCTTTGCTTTGTCTTTTGTTTTTATTCGAGCTACCGCCGGGAAGAATCGTGTGGATAAAAAGTTTGCCACAAATTGGAAACAGGCTAAGGCAAACGGCTTGATTCGTGGAGCCTATCATTATTATCGACCCAATGAAAATTCAATTAAGCAAGCCGAACTTTTTATTAAAACAGTTCATTTGCTAAAAGGAGATTTCCCGCCGGTGTTAGATATTGAAAATTTACCCAAAACACAGTCGGTTGACAGTTTAAAAGTGGGTTTAAAACGTTGGTTAAAAAAAGTGGAGGACCATTATAAAGTCAAGCCTATTATCTATTCAGGTGAACGGTATTACAAGGATTTTTTAAAAGATGATTTTAAAGGGTATCCTTTTTGGATTGCCAATTACAATTTTTTTGTAGAAAATATAAAAGATGACTGGTTGTTTTGGCAATTTACAGAAAAGGGAACCATTCCGGGAATTGAAGGTCCGGTAGATTTAAATATTTACAACGGAACACCAAAAATGTTGAACTATCAAGTGAATTCTAAATAACCGAATTTAAAACTCCAATTTCTTTTTGCGAAGTTCAAAATTCTGACCTAAATAGACTTTCCGCACCATTTCATCGTTGGCTAAATCTTCAGGGATTCCTGCTTTTAAAATGCCGCCTTCAAACATTAAATAGGTTTTGTCAGTGATTGCCAATGTTTCTTGTACATTGTGATCGGTAATCAGAATGCCGATATTTTTATTTTTTAATTGAGCAACAATTCTTTGGATGTCTTCCACAGCAACAGGGTCAACACCTGCAAAAGGTTCGTCTAATAGTATAAATTTTGGATCGGTTGCCAAGGCTCTTGCAATCTCCGTTCGTCGTCTTTCACCACCGGAAAGCAAATCGCCACGGTTGGTGCGAATATGTTGCAATCCGAATTCATCAATCAAACTTTCCATTTTTGCTTCTTGTTCTTTTTTGGAAAGTTTTGTCAATTGCAATACACTGAGGATATTGTCTTCAATACTTAGTTTTCTAAATACGGATGCCTCTTGAGCCAAATAGCCAATACCGTTTTGAGCTCTTTTGTACATAGGATAATCAGTTATCTCTAAATTATCCAAAAAGATTTTGCCACTGTTAGGTTTAACTAAACCAACAATCATATAAAAAGAAGTAGTTTTTCCAGCACCATTTGGTCCTAAAAGCCCAACAATTTCTCCTTGGTTTACTTCCACAGATACGCCTTTTACAACACTTCTGCCTTTATAAGTTTTAACGATATTTTCGGCTCTTAATTTCATTTTTCTAAGGTGCTAAGGTTCTAAGGTGCTGAGGACCTAAGGTTTTGAGTTGCAAATAAACAAATTAATCTTTTATGTTGGAAACCGTTAACAGTAGTTTGTGTTATTGTTGGGTTTCCAATGCTTCCCAAAATTCATAAGCTCTTCGCAAATGAGGAATCACAATGGTGCCGCCTACCAAAGTGGCAATTCCCATCGTTTCCATCATTTCTTCTTTGGTTACACCTTCTTTGAAACTGGTTTCTAAATGATACTTGATGCAGTCATCACATCGCAATACTGTGGATGCAACTAAACCTAGTAGCTCTTTGGTTTTCACATCCAAAGCTCCTTCGGCATAGGCATTGGTGTCTAAATTGAATATTCGCTTCACAATTTTATTATTGTCAGCTAATAATTTTTCATTCATTTTCGAACGGTAGTCGTTGAATTCTTGTACGATATCTGACATGTTTTTTTATTTAGAAGTTGATTCCATTAATTCTTTTTTACCCACTACAGCACTGATTAAAATACTGATTTCGTAAAGTGCCATGATAGGGATTGTTACGATTATCTGGCTGATAACATCCGGAGGTGTGATGATTGCTGCGACGATTAGTACTATAACCAACGCATATTTTCTGTATTTTCTCAAAAAACTTGCCGATACGAGTCCCATTTTCGTTAGGAAATAAATGATGATTGGCAATTCAAATAATAAGCCACAAGCAATGGTAGATGTTTTGATCATACTGGTGTAGGATTCTAAATTGAATTCGTTGACAATTTCCGGACTCGCATTAAATGAACCGAAAAAGTAAACTGAAAGTGGCGTAATAATGAAATAGCCAAATAAAACACCCAAGAAAAAAAGCAGGGAGGATACTATAACAAAAGCACCAGCATATTTTTTTTCTTTAGCATAAAGAGCTGGACTAATGAATTTCCATACTTCCCACAAGATGTAAGGAAAACCAATGATAAAACCGGCAGTGATACAAGTCCATATTAAAAACGACACTTGTCCGCCCATACTTGTGTTTTGGATGATGAACGGCATTTTAGCATCACAAATTTCTACATCTTCTAAACCAAAGCTTTGTGATATAGAACAAAAAAAGCGATAGGTTATGAAGTTAGGATCTTTGGGGCCGAATAATATTTTTTCGAAAATAAAGTCACTGATAAAAAAAGATAACGAAGCGAGTACTAAAATAGCAATCGTACTTCGAACTAGCAACCATCGCAGTTCTTCCAAATGGTCAAGAAAAGACATTTCTTTTGGAGCTTTTTCTGCCATTAGATTATTCCCTCTTTTAAAATATCGTGTAAATGGATCACACCTTTGTAAGTTCCTTCATCTGCAACAATCAATTGAGTAATCGAGAAATCTTCCATTATATTCAAGGCATCAGCCACCATTGCATCAGAAGCAATCATTTTTGGATTCACCGTCATGATGTCCTTTGCCTGAATGCCTGCAATAGAATCTGTTTTGCTTAACATGCGTCGGATATCACCATCGGTAATGATACCAATAATTTTATCATTTTCTTCTACGGCTGTCACACCTAAACGTTTTTCTGAAATTTCAAAGATGGTACTTCGAATGTCTGCATTTCGAGCAACAGTTGGCTTTCTAGTTTCGTCTAACATATCTTTTACGCGAAGCAATAATTTTTTGCCTAATGCACCGCCGGGATGGTATTTGGCAAAATCTTCGCTTTTAAAGCCCCTTATTTCCATTAAACAAACGGCCAAACAATCACCCATTACTAATTGGGCAGTGGTGCTATTTGTGGGAGCTAAATTATTCGGACAAGCTTCGGTGTCAACTGTTGTGTCTAAAACAAAGTTTGAATTTTTTGCTAAAAAGGAGGTTAGATTTCCTGTCATTGCAATTAATGTATTGCCAAACTTATTCAAGATTGGTACTAACACTTTAATTTCGGGACTATTGCCACTTTTTGAAATACAAATCACCACATCGTCCGGTTGCACCATCCCTAAATCGCCATGAATAGCTTCAGAAGCATGTAAAAACAAAGATGGTGTTCCCGTTGAATTTAAAGTGGCAACAATTTTTTGTGCGATTATGGCACTCTTTCCAATTCCTGTTACAACTAGTCTACCCTTTGACTGAAAGATGATTTCGACTGTTTTTACAAAATCATCGGTTAATAAATCCGCCAATTTTGCAATAGCTTGACTTTCAGATTTGATGGTTTTTTTTGCAAGTAATAAAATTGATTCTTTTGCTATCAAAATAGAATAATTATAAAATTTGTATGAATAAAAGAAAGTTGTATATTTATGGTTGCAAATTTAATTAAAATACCCAAAAGATTAGAATGAAAGGCAACGAAATTGATATTCATAAAGAATTAAAGAAGTATTTCGGATTTGGTCAGTTTAAAGGACTTCAAGAACAAGTGATTACAAGCATTCTTAAAGGGGAGAATACTTTTGTGATTATGCCTACAGGTGGTGGGAAGTCATTGTGTTACCAATTACCCGCGTTGACGCAACCAGGAACAGCAATTGTAGTGTCGCCTCTAATTGCTTTGATGAAAAATCAAGTAGATGCAATTCGCAGTGTTTCTTCAGAAGATGGTATTGCTCACGTGTTAAATTCTTCACTTACGAAGACGGAAATTACAAAAGTTAAAAAAGATATAGTTTCAGGTATTACTAAATTATTGTATGTTGCACCCGAATCCCTAGCAAAAGAGGAATACGTTGATTTTTTAAAAACGGTTCCTATTTCATTTATTGCGATCGATGAAGCCCATTGTATTTCAGAATGGGGTCATGATTTTAGACCTGAGTATCGAAATTTAAAAACCATTATCGGTCATCTGGGAAATGTACCGGTAATCGGACTTACAGCCACTGCCACTCCAAAAGTGCAAGAAGACATTCTCAAAAATTTGGATATGTCCGATGCCAATACTTTCAAAGCATCGTTTAATCGACCTAATTTATATTATGAAGTACGTCCGAAGACCAAAAATGTAGAGTCAGATATCATCAAATTCATCAAACAGCATAAAGGCAAGTCGGGAATCATTTATTGCTTGAGTCGCAAGAAAGTGGAAGAAATTGCCCAAGTATTGCAAGTCAACGGTATCAGTGCCGTAGCCTATCATGCAGGTTTAGATGCAAAGACAAGAGCCAAGCACCAAGATATGTTCCTGATGGAGGATGTAGATGTAGTAGTTGCAACCATCGCTTTTGGAATGGGTATCGACAAACCGGATGTTCGTTTTGTGATTCACCATGACATTCCTAAATCGCTAGAAAGTTATTATCAAGAAACCGGACGTGCCGGACGTGATGGAGGAGAAGGACATTGTTTGGCCTATTACTCTTATAAAGATGTTGAAAAACTCGAAAAATTTATGTCGGGTAAACCGGTCGCAGAACAAGAAATCGGTTTTGCCCTATTGCAAGAAGTAGTTGCCTATGCCGAAACATCAATGTCACGTAGGAAATTTTTACTCCATTATTTTGGTGAAGAATTTGACAGCGAAACCGGTGAAGGTGCAGATATGGACGACAATGTTCGCAGTCCAAAAGCCAAAACAGAAGCAAAAGACAATGTAGTGAAAGTGCTTCAGGTAGTTCGTGATACGAAACATCTGTATAAATCGAAAGAAATTGTTTTTACCTTAATGGGTAAAATCAACGCAGTTATAAAAGCTCATAGAACGGATAGTCAACCCTTTTTTGGATGCGGGAAAGATCAGGATGAACGCTATTGGATGGCCTTAATTCGTCAGGTTTTAGTAGATGGTTTGTTGACAAAGGATATAGAGACCTATGGAATATTAAAGTTGTCTCCTAATGGTGCAAATTTTATTAAGAATCCGACCTCTTTTATGATGACCGCTGATCATGAGTACAGCGAAGAAGAAGACGAAGCCATTATTACAGCCTCCAAAGCAACCGGAACAGCCGATGAAGTATTAATGGCAATGTTGAAAGATTTGCGTAAAAAAGAAGCCAAAAAGATAGGCGTTCCACCGTTTGTTGTTTTTCAAGACCCATCTTTGGAAGATATGGCGTTGAAATATCCCATCTCTATTGATG
This sequence comes from Flavobacterium sp., assembly GCF_044371705.1. Taxonomy (GTDB): domain Bacteria; phylum Bacteroidota; class Bacteroidia; order Flavobacteriales; family Flavobacteriaceae; genus Flavobacterium. The sequence continues at coordinate 9,154 of NZ_JBILTE010000079.1, forward strand.
AATTGAGTAATGTTCATGGAGTAGGCGAAGGTAAAGCTAAGAAATACGGAAAGCCGTTTGTTGAATTAATTGCGAGATATGTGGAAGAAAATGATATTATCCGCCCGGATGATTTAGTTGTAAAATCTACAGGAGCGAACTCTGCTAATAAATTATATATTATTCAAAATATTGACCGAAAATTGTCTCTGGAAGACATTGCAAAAGCCAAAGGATTTACGATGGATGCTTTGTTAAAGGAAATGGAAATAATTGTCTATTCAGGTACCAAATTGAATATCAACTATTGGATTGATGAAATCTTGGATGAAGACCAACAAGAAGAAATACACGACTATTTTATGGATTCACATTCCGATAGAATTGAAGACGCTTTGAAAGAATTTGATGGCGATTATGACATTGAAGAACTTCGTTTAATGCGGATTAAGTTTATTAGTGAAGTGGCAAATTAGTGTTTTGTTGGTTGCGAGTTACGGGTTACGTGTTGTGAGGTTTAGTCGGGGTAGATTTCGCCACGGTGTGGTTTTAGTGCATCGCGTACTGTAATCATGTTTTCATCGGTAACCACCATAAAAGCTATAGCGTAAAATTCACTGTAAACTTCAAAGCCCGTAATGTTAAGCGGTAATTTTTCGATAACGATGAATTCTTTTAAATGAATTTCATGATGTTCGGCTGTTTTTGCGGCTGTTGGCCCTCTAAAATCCCAAATTAGTTTTATTTTTCTGGACATTATTTTTTTTAAGAGCGGGTTAAACGTTTGTTTTTTTGTTTACATTTACTTGCACAAATATACAGACTATGAAAAATATTTACACTTTATTTCTTTTCATTTCGGCAATTAGTGGGTTTTCTCAGGCCAATTATTCCGCAGCACCGATTCCTTTTCAAACATTTACTGGTCAGTTACCTGTTCAAGGAACGAGTGATGATTACAATTCAAGTGTAATTGCACTGCCTTTTACTTTTGATTTTTATGGCACCAACTATGATCAAATTATTGTTTGTACCAATGGATACATTGATTTTAGAACTAACTTAGCTAGTACTATTTCTCCTTGGAGTTTTTCTTCAACTATTCCCAATGTTGATTTTCCGGTTAAAAATTCAATTTTGGGTTGTTACCATGATTTGAATAACACGGATGGTCAAGGAACTATTACCTATGGGATTTATGGTACCGCACCGTATCGAAAATTTGTGGTAATTTTTCACAACAATTCACATTTCGGTTGTAATGCAACTGTGAAGAGCAGTTTTCAAATGATTCTTCATGAAACATCCAATAACATAGAGGTACAATTAGTAGACAAACAAGTTTGTTTTACATGGAACAATGGAAGAGCGGTTACAGGTTTAATTGATTTGTCAGGAGCAAATGCTATTGCAGCCCCAGGAAGAAATACCGGAAGTTGGAGTGCCTATCACGAAGGATGGCGTTTTTATCGTTCCGGTTATTTTGTGAATTATAACTATGTGCTTTGCCAAGGAAGTACTGCCGGATTTGGCACTTTTAATCTTAATTTAATCAAACAAGCTTTTTCACCAGCAAATCCTTCGGGTGTAACTTTATATGAAACGATGGCGGATGCTTCAACCGGAGTAAATGCACTTGCAGGTGCTACCTATCAAAACATCACTCAGAATAGTCAACAACTTTATGCAACTTTTAATGGAGTTATTCGTATGGTAAACTTATCCGCGGTTGATTGTTCGATTGATGTAGACAACGATACAGTTGCCACTTCAGAAGAGGATGAGAATGCCGATGGGAATTTGGCAAATGATGATACCGATTTTGATGGTATCCCCAATTATTTAGATAATGATGATGATGGCGATTTGATACTGACTAATCTGGAATATGTATTTGCCAGAGGAGAATCACAGTCCATTCAATCCATTTTGGATACTGATGGTGATGGGATTCCAAACTATTTGGATAATGACGATGATGGTGATGGCGTTCTTACCTTTTTAGAAGATTACAACGGAAATGGAAACCCACTTGATGACGATTTGAATGCAAACGGCACTGCTGATTTTCTGGATCCTTTGGTAACTTTATCTACGGTAAGTTTTGAAACACTTGATGGAATTTCAATTTATCCAAATCCGGCTACTACTGAGTTAACGATAAAAAATGTAACGGATTTTGAGGTGCAATCCGTTCGACTTTATACAGTAAATGGCGTATTGATTCAATCAATTGTTGGGTCAAAAGCATTGGAGCCAATTTCAGTTACTGATTTACCTAGTGGTATTTATTTTCTTACTGTAGAAGCCAATAATCATCTGCAAAACTTCAAATTTGTAAAAAAATAGTATTCCATCCTACATGCATTATTTTAAAATTCTTTTTTTGTTTGTTGTCAGTTCTTGTTTTTCGCAAGAATTGACACTGGCTCAAGCCAATCATTTAGCCAGTTTGCCTTTAAAATGTCTGCAACAGGAATATCCTAACAAATTAGGCCAATTACTTTTGGATTCCACAGAAATTCAATCACCGAAACAATTGCATCCTGCCTTTTATGGTTGTTTTGATTGGCATTCGTCGGTTCATGGCCATTGGAGTTTGGTTTATTTATTGAAGAGATTCCCAAATTTAATGGAAAGAAATCAATTAATTGAAAAGCTAAAAACTAATTTATCTCAAAAAAATATTCAGGCTGA
>NZ_JBILTE010000080.1:0-11784 GCF_044371705.1 Flavobacterium sp.
AAAATAAAAAATGGTGGCAATGATTGAAAAGAAAGTAAGTCCCACAAGCCATCTGTTTTCTTTTAAATCGAAGGTTCCTTTTTGAAATGCTTCAAAATACTTCAGGAAATTATAACCGACAATAGTACCAAAAAAAACAGTAGTTGCAATCGTATCATTGGTAGGTAATTGTAAGGACAATTCCGTGACTCGAACCAATGCATAAATGGCCAAAGCCACGTGAATGGACGAATGAATATAAAAATCAAAAAGTGCTTTCAAATTTCCCACTAAGCAAAAGTAGCACATATGTTAATAAAACCCCTTTTTGGTTGAAAAATTCTAAAAATATTAGCCGTTGTTTAACGAAGAATTACAATAGTAATAATTACTTTTGTGCCTTAAAATTGAACTAGTTCACACTGAATGTAAATTCGATAGTTTAGATTCGCTAACAACACACATTTTACCATAAAAAATACATGAAAACAGACGCTTTTGCATTACGCCACATTGGTCCACGTCAAAACGACTTACAACACATGTTTAAAACCATTGGCGTTGAAAGTTTAGACCAGTTAATTTATGAAACCGTACCAGACAATATCCTTCTAAAAAAAGAATTAGACTTAGATCCTGCCATGACTGAGTTTGAATATCTAAATCATATTCAAGAGTTAGGTAAAAAAAATAAAGTATTCAAATCATACATCGGTTTGGGATATCATCCCACAATTGTTCCTGCTGTGATCCAGAGAAATATTTTTGAAAACCCAGGTTGGTATACTGCCTATACTCCTTATCAAGCAGAAATTGCTCAAGGTCGTTTGGAAGCTATTTTGAACTATCAAACCACTGTTATCGAATTATCAGGAATGGAGATTGCTAACGCTTCTTTATTAGACGAAGGAACTGCTGCTGCTGAAGCAATGGCTCTTTTATTTGATGTTCGTACTCGCGATCAAAAGAAAAACAACACGCACAAATTCTTTGTTTCAGAAGAAGTTTTGCCACAAACGATTTCCGTTTTACAAACACGTTCCACTCCAATTGGTATTGAACTAGTGATTGGAAACCACGAAACTTTTAATTTCTCTGCCGACTTTTTCGGAGCAATTTTGCAATACCCCGGAAAATATGGACAAGTTCTTGACTATGCTTCATTTATTTCAAAAGCAAAAGCGAACGAAATTAAAGTAGCCGTAGCTTCCGATATTTTATCATTGGTAAAATTAACTCCTCCAGGAGAATTGGGTGCTGATGTGGTGGTTGGAACGACGCAACGTTTCGGAATTCCGATGGGTTATGGCGGACCTCACGCTGCATTTTTCGCTACAAAAGAAGAATACAAACGCTCAATGCCGGGAAGAATCATAGGAGTTTCTATAGATGTAAACGGAAAACGTGCGTTACGAATGGCTTTAGGAACACGCGAACAACACATAAAGCGTGAAAAAGCAACTTCCAATATCTGTACTGCTCAAGTATTATTAGCAGTTATGGCAGGAATGTATGCCGTCTTTCACGGACCAAAAGGATTAAAATACATCGCCGAAAAAGTACATGCTTCTGCTGTTACTTTGGCCGATGCTTTAAATAAATTGGGTGTTTATCAAACGAATGTTGCTTTCTTTGATACAATTTTGGTAAAAGCTGATGCAGTAAAAGTGAAAGCAATAGCCGAAAAACACGAAGTAAACTTCTTTTATGTAGATAAAGGAACCATTTCTATTTCAGTAAACGAAACTACGTCGCTGAATGATATCAACCAAATTATTGCCATTTTTGCTGAAGCAACCGGTAAAGAAAATGCGGCAATTAGTCAATTAGCCAATGATTCAATGATTCCGGAAAACTTGGTTCGAAAGTCCGCATTTTTGAAACACGATGTTTTCAACAATCACCATTCGGAATCCCAGTTAATGCGTTACATCAAGAAATTAGAACGCAAAGACTTATCATTAAATCACTCGATGATTTCTCTTGGTTCTTGTACGATGAAGTTAAATGCTGCCGCTGAAATGTTGCCGTTGTCCATGGCGAACTGGAACAGTATCCACCCTTTCGCTCCTGTTGAACAAGCCGAAGGCTATCAAATCATGTTGAAAAAACTGGAACATCAGTTAAATGTTGTTACCGGTTTTCAAGGAACAACGCTACAACCTAATTCAGGTGCACAAGGCGAATATGCCGGTTTGATGGCTATTCGGGCCTACCATCTTTCAAGAGGAGATAACCACAGAAATGTATGTTTGATTCCTGCTTCGGCTCACGGAACCAATCCTGCTTCTGCAGCAATGGCAGGAATGAAAATCATCGTTACCAAAACAATGGAAAACGGCAACATCGATGTAGAAGATTTAAGAGCAAAAGCGATTGAACATGCAGATAATTTATCTGCTTTAATGGTAACTTACCCATCCACTCATGGTGTTTTTGAAAGTGCTATCACTGAAATCACAAAAATTATCCACGATAATGGCGGTCTAGTTTATATGGATGGAGCCAACATGAATGCTCAAGTAGGATTGACCAATCCGGCAACTATTGGTGCTGATGTTTGTCACTTAAACTTACATAAAACATTTGCAATTCCCCATGGAGGTGGTGGACCTGGTGTTGGACCGATTTGTGTGAACGAGAAATTAGTATCGTTTTTACCAACCAATCCAATTATTCCAACCGGAGGAAGTCAAGCAATAACAGCTATTTCTGCAGCTCCTTATGGATCGGCATTGGTGTGCTTGATTTCATATGGTTACATTTCAATGTTAGGCTCTGAAGGATTAACCAATGCAACAAAATTTGCCATATTAAATGCAAATTATATGAAAGCTCGTTTAGAAGCACATTATCCTGTTTTATATTCAGGTGAAATGGGTAGAGCCGCTCACGAAATGATTTTAGATTGTCGTTCATTTAAACAAAACGGCATTGAAGTTACAGATATCGCGAAACGTTTAATGGACTATGGATTCCATGCTCCAACGGTTTCTTTCCCGGTTGCAGGTACCTTGATGATAGAACCAACCGAATCAGAAGATTTGGCCGAGTTAGATCGTTTTTGCGATGCCATGATTTCAATCAAAAAAGAAATTGATTCAGCAAATGCGGATGATCATAATAACGTTTTGAAAAATGCTCCTCATACATTAGCAATGCTAACTTCTGACGCATGGGTTTTCCCATACACCAGAGAACAAGCAGCTTTCGCATTGGATTACATTTCTGAAAATAAATTCTGGCCAAGCGTTCGTCGTGTAGATGATGCTTATGGAGACAGAAATTTAGTTTGCAGTTGTGCTCCAATTGAGGCCTACATGTAAAAAATGTTTAAAATAGTTTAAAGTTTAAAAGTTTAAAGTTGTTTCATCACTTCTCTAAACTTTTTTACTTTAATCAATAACTACTTACCAATGTCTTTAAATGAAGGATATCCAAACGCAGGAAGACTTATTTCTGCTGGTAGATGAATTCTACAAAAAGTTACTTTCAGATGACGCCATCAGTTATATTTTTACGGATGTAGTAAAAATAAAATTGGAAGAGCATTTACCTATTTTAGTCACTTTTTGGTCGCAAGGTATTTTGGGAACTGGAGGTTATACAAAAAATCTGACGCGAATTCACGTAGAAGTGAATGAAAAAGAATATTTATCACCGGAATTATTTAGCATTTGGTTAAATCATTTTTATAATTCAGTTGATGAAAATTTTAAAGGTGAAAAAGCAGAACGCATAAAAACACAAGCTTTAAGCATTGCTACCGTTATGCAGATTAAAATAGCACAGAAAAAAAACTAATAATTGAGACTACAATAAATTTTGTGCTTATTTTTTGATTATTTCACAATTAAAATCACTTTGTTGTTTAATTCCTGATTTATGACGAATTAAATTAATAATTTAGTGCTATAATTGACCCTCATTATGAATATAAAAATAACAGGTTCCGGGAGTTATATTCCCACAGAAATAGTCAGTAATACTGATTTTCTAAAACACGTGTTTTTAAATGATGACGGAACTCCCTTTCCGCAACCAAATGATATTATTGCAGAAAAATTTAAAGACATAACCGGAATAGTAGAACGACGGTATGTTACTGATGACTTAAAAACATCAGACATTGCGACAATTGCCGCCAAAAAAGCTATTGAAAATTCCAAAATTGATCCTGAAACTTTAGATTACATCATCTTTGCACATAATTTTGGTGATGTAAACAAAGGAACCATTCAAACCGATTTACTGCCAAGCTTGGCCACTCGAGTAAAATTTAATTTGCGGATCAAAAACCCGAAATGCGTGGCTTACGACATGCTTTTCGGTTGTCCGGGTTGGGTAGAAGGCGTTATTCAAGCCCAGGCTTATATCAAGGCTGGAATGGCAAAAAAATGCTTAGTTATTGGTGCAGAAACCTTATCCCGCGTGGTTGACCCGCATGATCGCGACAGTATGATTTATTCTGATGGAGCCGGAGCTACTATTATTGAAGCAACGTCGGAAGAAGGTGGTATATTGGCACATGAAACGGCAACCTATACCTACGATGAAGCCTATTACTTGTTTTTTGGCAACTCCTTCAACAAAACACATGACCCCGACATCCGTTATATTAAAATGAACGGTCGCAAAATTTATGAATTTGCTTTAAGTCAAGTGCCAAAAGCCATGCAAGCGTGTTTAGATTCGAGTGGAATCGAAATTTCCCAAGTCAAAAAAATATTGATTCACCAAGCCAATGAAAAAATGGATGAAGCGATCATTCAACGCTTTTATCGACTTTACAAGCAAACGCCTCCGGAAGGTATTATGCCCATGAGTATTCATAAATTAGGAAATTCCAGCGTGGCGACGATTCCAACTTTATACGATTCTATCTTGAAAGGTGAAATTGAAAATCAAGAATTACACAAAGGCGATATAATTATGTTTGCTTCTGTTGGAGCAGGTATGAATATCAATGCGATTGTTTATCAGGTATAATTAGAAGCCAATCCTGCTATCCGTTGCAAGTCCTCGCTCAAAAAGTGGTTTTTTTACGTGTTATTCAATAGCTCCCAAGGTCGCTTTGCCTTCCACAAAAAAACTCAATTTTTGAGCTCCGGGCTTTCCACTACTATCAGGGCTAAAATGTGCCAACACCAAATAAATTAGTACATTTGTCTCACGAAAAGCTTAACATGTACGAAAAAACATTTCCCAATAAACGATTTAAAATTACACTTGAATTTTTAGAAAAGCACATTGCAAAATCGGAATCTATTCTTGATTTAGGCGTCGAAAATCCGTTTTCTAAAATCATGAACCAAAATGGATATCAAGTAATAAACACCAAAGGAGAAGATTTGGACTTTGATCCTTCTACTTTAGTGAATGAAAAATATACCGTTGTAACTGCTTTTGAAATTTTTGAACACTTATTAAATCCGTTTACGGTTTTACAAAACATCAAATCGGATAAAATTTTAATTTCAATTCCACTACGTTTATGGTTTTCGCCAGCTTACCAAAGCAAAACCGATCAATGGGACCGACATTACCATGAATTTGAAGATTGGCAATTGGATTGGTTATTGGAAAAAACAGGTTGGAAAATAATTGATCATGTAAAATTTACTCATCCCACTAACAAAATTGGCTTCCGACCGATATTAAGGTATTTTACGAATCGGTATTATTTAGTTTATGCCGAGAAAAAGTAATTAGTCGAATGAAGTATTACCTCATCATACCCACCTACAACGAAGAAAAATTCATTGCAATCACTTTACAGTCGATTGTGGCTCAATCGATTTTGCCTTCCAAAGTGGTTGTGGTGAATGATGGTTCTACAGATAAAACCGAAGAAATTGTAAAATCATTTACTTCCAACCATTCGTTTATTTCTTTGGTTAACAAAACTTCTGAAGCGATTCACTTGCCTGGCAGCAAAGTCATACAAGCCTTTCAAAAAGGATTAGAAGCATTAGATGACAATTACGATTTTATTGTAAAAGCCGATGCTGATTTGATTTTTCCGGCAAATTATTTTGAAACAATTAGCAAGCATTTTGAGTCGGATGAACAAATTGGCATGGTGGGGGGATTTGCTTACATTGAAAAAAACGGGGAATGGGTTTTAGAAAATCTCACCGACAAAGACCATATTCGCGGAGCTTTTAAAGCCTATCGAAAAGAATGCTTTCAACAAATCGGCGGACTAAAACCAGCGATGGGTTGGGATACAGTTGATGAATTGCTTTGTAAATTTTATAATTGGAAAGTGGTAACCGATGAAGCATTAAAGGTGAAGCATTTAAAACCTACCGGAGCCAGTTATAATCAAGCTGCTCGATACAAACAAGGAGAAGCCTTTTATTCGCTGGGTTATGGTTTTTTTATCACGTGTATTGCATCAGCAAAATTGGCGCTAATGAAAGGTAAACCTTTGTTGTTCATTGATTACATCAATGGTTTTTTTAAAGCAAAATCAGCCAAAAAACCTCTATTGGTGACACCCGAACAAGCAAAATTTATTCGAAAGTACCGTTGGAAAAAAATAAAAGAAAAGATCTTTTAGCCTTACAATTCTTTAAATAACTTGCATCAATAATCAGATTTGGTTTTAACGGTATTAAAACAGCAATACCAAATCTTTTTTCTATTTTTGTTTCATGCTAAAATTGCTTACACACATAGGAAAGTATTTCCTAATGCTTAAAGAGGTTTTCAATAAACCACTCAAATGGAGTGCAATGAAAACACTTATATTTAAGGAAATTGACGATTTAATTATCGGCTCACTCGGAATCGTAGCATTCATTTCCTTTTTTGTGGGAGGTGTTGTTGCAATACAAACGGCTTTAAACTTGAGCAATCCGTTTATTCCCAAAGATTTAATTGGATTTGCCACGCGTCAATCGGTGATTTTAGAGTTTGCACCTACTTTTATTTCTATCATTATGGCAGGAAAAGTGGGTTCATTTATCACTTCAAGTATAGGCACCATGCGAGTTACAGAACAAATTGACGCATTGGAAGTAATGGGTGTCAATTCCTTAAATTATTTAGTTTTCCCAAAAATTATTGCTCTACTATTATATCCTTTCGTTATTGGGTTGAGTATGTTCCTAGGCATCTTTGGTGGTTATATCGCAGGAGTTTACGGAGGTTTTACCGGTAGTGACGATTTTATTCAAGGTATTCAAACTAATTTAGTCCCTTTTCATATTACCTATGCTTTTATAAAAACGATGTTTTTTGCGTTCATAATTGCAACTATTCCCTCCTATCAAGGATACTATATGCAAGGTGGTGCATTGGAAGTTGGAAAAGCAAGTACGACTTCTTTTGTTTGGACTTCGGTTGCCATCATCGCAACAAACTATATCCTAACACAATTACTTTTAACCTAATGATTGAAATAAAAAACATAGAAAAATCATTTGGCGATACTCAAATTTTAAAAGGTATTTCGGCTGTCTTTGAAACAGGAAAAACCAATTTAATTATCGGTCAAAGTGGTTCAGGTAAAACGGTTTTATTGAAATCATTACTCGGAATTTATGAAGTTGATAAAGGCACTATATCTTTTGATGGCAGGATATACTCCGATTTAAGTAAAAACGATAAAAGGGAATTGCGAACTGAAATAGGAATGGTTTTTCAAGGTGGAGCTCTATTTGACAGTATGACGGTTGAGCAAAATGTAGGCTTTCCTCTGACAATGTTTAGTAATAAAACCAAAGCTGAAATAAAGGAACGCGTAGATTTTGTTCTGAACCGCGTGAATTTGACAAATGCTCATTCAAAAAAACCTGCCGAAATATCCGGTGGTATGCAAAAACGTGTCGCAATTGCACGAGCTATTGTAAACAATCCCAAATACCTTTTTTGTGACGAGCCTAACTCCGGTTTAGACCCAAAAACAGCCATTGTTATCGATAACTTAATTAGGGAAATTACAGAAGAATATAATATTACCACCGTTATCAATACACATGATATGAACTCTGTTATGGAAATTGGCCAGCATATTATTTTCCTCAAAGAAGGCGTTTTAGCTTGGACCGGTACAAAAAAAGACATTTTTAAAACCGATAACGAAGCGATCATTGACTTTGTATATTCGTCGAATTTGTTTAAAAAGATTCGAAAATCTCAAAATAAAGAGCACGATAAAGAATAAAATTAATTTTCTCTAGTTAGATATACCCATCCGGTTTTATGACTTCCGTCGGTAAAATAAATTAAATAATAGTAGGTTGCTGAAGGCAACGTGCTTCCGTTATCTGTCTGGCCTCGCCACTCATCAATATAATTATTTCGTTCATACATTTTCATTCCGTATCGGTTGAAGATTTTCAGATTCACCACGTCAAAATCTGACAAATCTAAAGAATCATTCATCCCGTCACCATTAGGTGAAATACCTTTGGGAATAGAACAATTGGTTTTTAAAACATCTAAGCCTAAACTGGCCGAACAACCTGAAGGATCGGTAGCTGTAACAATATAATTACCGGCAGGCATTCCCGAAATATCAATTGACGAACCTTGAGCAGTAAAACTTCCGGGACCAGTCCAAGAAAAAGTATAACCCACAAAATCATTTGCATTTGAAACTGCAAGAGTCTTGCGATTATCAATACATTTTTCTTCTATTTGGATTGGAATATCAATTACTTTTTCGATGACTTCTAGTTCTTGAATTTCTTCGCAATTGCCCAAACTAACCGAAGCTGAGTAAAGTCCCGGCTGGTTAATTTCTAAAACGCCAACTGAATCCGATTGTAAAAAAATACCATTTAAATACCAATTAAAAATAACATCACTCGCATTGAAATTGACCGGACTAACTGTTAATGTGGAACTTTGATTGTTACAAATTAAAACTTCACCTAGTATGGAAAAATCTGGCTTTATAGCTACTTCAATCGCAGTAACTGCAATCTGAGAATCGCATCCATTTACGGAAACATATAAAAAGTAGTCTCCTTCATTTATAGCTGCGACTTCATTAATAATCGGATTTTGTAAATTAGATTCAAAACCATTCGGTCCTTCCCAATAATAGGAAGCACCTGCAATTGTTGGAGTAGAAAGTTGTAATTCTGCTCCCTCACAAATAGGTGAAACCGCTGAAATGACTGGCAAAGATGGAAGCGGATTGACTTGTATTGTCACAATAGATTGAGCCACTTGATTACATAAATCTGATACAGTATATTGGTATTGAAAGCTTCCCGGAGGCAATAATGAAATAGCTACTGTTGAACCTGTCAACGCTCCGCTGTTTGACAAATCTGTCCAAGTTCCGTTCGCATCATAGGATGTAAATAATGAAAACAAATCAACCGATGGATTGTCTTCACAAACACTAGTTGTTATATTTTGTCCTGCATTAGGCAATCCTGAACTCGCATCAATAGTAACTGAAAGTGTTTGATTGATACACGAATTTGCATTTTGAGAAGTAATGCTCACAAAATACTGGCCTGAATTTGTAGTGGAATTAAAAGGAGAAAAAACTAGTTCATTGGTTGTGCTCAAAATATTTGCAGGATTTGTTCCCTTCCACCATTGATAAGTAATAAAAGCGAAATTTGGCAATGAAAGTGTACCATTTTGACCATTACAAAGTTGAGAAACTTCAATTTCCAAGGGAGGCAAAGCATTGATTTCATACAAACTATTGGCAATATTTCCACATACATCTTGAATTTGAAAATTATAGGTTGCCGGTTCAAGATTTAAAAAAATATTGGAAGTCCCATTATTAACTGTAAATGGCACACCGTTTTTCTCTGTTACTCTGTAAGTCAATGGCGGAACACCCTCCGCAACGATTATTGTATCCAAATTTCCATTGGCACATAAAAAACTGTACACATCAATAATTGAAGGCCCGTCATTGAAATCAAATTCATCTAAAACAGGTAAACAATTAGCAATTCCACCTATTTGAGTAAACGATTGAAATCGCTTGATGACTCTAAAATGACCAGTAGCTGCAATATTTAAATTGACTGAATTTAAAACTAACAAATAGGCGTTTGTAGGATTAGGCAGAACACCAGGAAGCATTACCACTCCTGTCAATGGATGCCCCCAGCTGCCTGTGAGTGGATCTTGCTTTTGCAGCCAAAAAGATTGTCCTAAAACTCCATTACTGGTATGCTGTACTTGTAAATTGAAAGAACCACAATTTTCAAATACATTTACAGTATTGGTGGTTACTTGATAACCTATAATGGTAACCAACTTTGAAGAAGTATATAGTTGCGAACCACATGTATACTCAAATTCAAATGTATAAATTCCAGCCGGTACATTTCCAAAATCAAAAGAACCGCTAGAATTCACATTGGTTGTTAAATTTAAAGGTAATGTTTGTTGAAAAGTAGGAGGTGCATTGATTAAGCTCACGGAAACTATAGGTTTATCTGCCGTAATTCGAAACCCTCCGAAGCCTATCTCACAACCTGGCCTTTGTGAAACAGTAATTTCAAACTCATTAGAAGTTTGAACTGCACCTGATAGTGTGTAAGTTTCTCCACAACTGTCAACCACTTGAAAAACATAGGTTCCTTCAAAAATATTTGAATTCATTACAAAAGTACCTCCAACAATTAACGAAGATAAATTTTGAGGTAATGTAGTAGGATATGCAGCTGGTGCACTTAATAAAGTTACACTTACAATAGCCGGCGAAGGTGCTATTGGTGTAGGCTGAATAATTATACTTCCAAGTACACAACCTGTTGGAACAAGTATAATTGGTGGTCCGGTTTCAATAGTAATTTCGGTGTTGACAGTAGCCGATCTTCCACAAGCATCGGTAACTTGGATAGTATAAATTCCTTCAGGAACTGGATAGGAAGAAGAACCATATTCTACCGAACTATCTAAAAAGGGGCCCGGATGCGAAGTATTTGCTTGCAAAGCATTAAATCCTGCCGGAGCTTGAATAAAATTTAAAGTATAAGGCGGTAGATAATTAGAAGGTGTAAAAGTTAGTTTAACTCCTGCACAAGTCAAAACTAAATTTTGAACACTTAAACTCAGAGATTGATTCACTACATTATTATTCCTCACAAAAACATTTCCACAACTATTGGTAATTTGAAGGTTGTACAAATAGGTTTGGCCATGATAAAAAGGAATTTCTTCAAGTACTACTCCATTTGAGCCGCCATTTGAAATGGTTTGAGAAAAAACAATAGGTGTGCCGCCACCAGGTGGAAATACTGTATGTTGAACTAGTAAAGGATAGGAAACAAAACTTCCATTGATGCCACCGTAAAAATTACTAACACTAATCGTAGTGCACGAAGGCAAAACCGCCGAAGGAAATGTAACGCTATCAATCACAATATCATGATCATTTTCTAAGAGCGTATAGGACTGAACCACAGCATCACCACAATTATTATAAACTCTAATTTGATATTGTCCGTCTGGAAGATTTGTAAAAACATTGGAGGATTGCGGAGGAACAACAATAGGTCCGGATAAAATTTCATATGAAACTGCTACACCAGTTGTTATATTTACAGTAATCTCTCCATCATTTCCACAATTTTCATTTTCTGATTCTATCGTATAGGTGAGTGGAACTATTAAATTTTGAATAGTAACCGTTACTTGTTGAACACCTGTTTGCGAACCTAAGGATTGGGTAGCAATAACTGCATAGGTACCAGAATTTAATCCGGTTAAAACAGGAGTGGTTAAAACTGCTATTGGAGTTGTAAGATTAGGCAATTTAAATACTGAATAACTCATAGTAGCTCCGGAAGTTGTTCCGGAAACTGTTAT
>NZ_JBILTE010000238.1:0-3386 GCF_044371705.1 Flavobacterium sp.
TTGTGTGATGTGTGAAACAAATTCCTCCTTTGTAGCATTATTCATTAAGTAACGAGCTTTGATAGCAACCATGGGTGGAGCAATACGACCTTCGGTTTCAGAAGCTGTTGGACTGTGACAGATGTAGCAATGAGTTGCCATCAATTGTTGGGCTTCTTGAGCTTCTACTTCCGTCAAATCTTTTGGGATTTCAAGTAGTTCCACTTTTTTTTGACAAGACACTAAACTTAGAACTACGACTATAAAAATACTACTTTTCATGACTTAATGATTTTATCTGTTTTAATTCACAACTACTTTTTGAGAAACATAAAACTTATTATCAAAAATAAATGTGATAATAATTACTTGATTTGATACTTTGTTGAGTTCAAAATTCATTGAGTTTTCACCTACCTCAGCATCCGTAATTTCTCCTTCTGATACTATTTTTCCATCCATGGAAGTCACAAAATAATCAACAGTCGTCTCATACGCCATCGTGAAATTTAAACGAATCACCCCATTTTTAGTTGGATTGGGTGAAACGGACATACTAAAAGGATTTTTTCCATTTACTGCAGGAACATCTAACGTAGGTGTATAAATTAATTTCACTTCATAAATGGTTGGATCAGCGGATGTAGTTGAAGTTTGATTATTTGAAAACGGATTAATGCTTGGACTTTGAATGCCACCGTATAAATGACCGATTACAAATTCTAACGCAGTAATATCATTCAATTTAATCACTTTATTTGTATAG
Organism: Flavobacterium sp.; assembly: GCF_044371705.1. Classification (GTDB taxonomy): domain Bacteria; phylum Bacteroidota; class Bacteroidia; order Flavobacteriales; family Flavobacteriaceae; genus Flavobacterium. The sequence continues at coordinate 746 of NZ_JBILTE010000238.1, forward strand.
TGCGGCAAACTTGCATTTGGAATAAATTCTGTTCCTGCCCCTTTATAAGTAGGCATTTCTAAAGGAAATTTATGTTCTGTTAGGGTGCCGTCCGCAATTCGTGTTACCCGACTGATTGTTTTGACAAAAGGCACATTATCATCTTGAATCAATGTGGTTCCATTGTAGTAATACTGACTCATGCCACCAAAAAACAAACTGTGCATTTTATTGGCTGCCGCATCATACAATCCAACTTTTCCATTGTGATAATTACTTAAATATTGGTTGAACTGGGTTTGAGGAAAATATCCGCTACTTTTTACATCCACCGGATATAAAAAAGGTAAATTGGCATTAATTTGAAACACACCCGAGGAAATGGTATACCCTTCTTCACCATTAGGAAAAACCTGAGGAACCAAATTAAAATCGCGACGATGCAAATGAATGGCATCTGTGACTGATGAATAATTGGTATAACTCAATTGCGTCCCCGAATTATCAATCGTGAATTTTTGAATTTTATTCAGATACGTTTGTGTAAAAGTTGGGTTGTTCATGGGATTGTATCTTCCCGTAAAAACATGTCCGCCAATTAAATAAAACTCACTTCCAATTTTTCCTAGTTGTCCGCCTGTATTTTGAAAAATAGGATTGGAAATTTGTTTAAAATAGGAAGTAATTGGATTGTTATTTATGATTGCATCCATTAAATTGGGAACGTCAACCGCTGTTAATTTATCAAAAGTGATGTGATTGTTTGCAGAAACTGCAAAAGCATAACCGCCAATTATATACAAAGCATTTCCGTCTTGATAAAAATTCATGTTTGTTGCTTGTAATTGTTCTTTTAACCCTGTAGCTAAAGTATTTACCGAGGCTGACCAAAATTGTTGTGTGGCAATATCAATTACATATATATTGGTATTATTTAACGAGCCCGGGAAAGCATTGAAGGGTTGACGGGCGTGAATTCCATCCAATCTTCCTCCGATAATTAACCATTTTCCGTTGTGTTGTGCATATACATACGAATGTAAACCCGGTAAATTTGGAATTGCAAGAGGTGTCAACTGCACTTGATAATCAAAAGTTGGTTGGGAAAATAAAAGACCGGATAGTAGAAGAAAAACAAATTTTAATAGTGATTTCATGAGTACATTTTTAGCTGTGAACGGAAATTCATTATATAACTTAAAAATCATAACCTTCCACAATGCGAATGTAGAACATCAACCAATAAGATAAAGTAACTTATGTTACATACTCATCTGTATTAAAAAATATTTTTAAATAATATCGGAAAAACATGATTTAAATCATAAAAGAATCACGTTTAAAAAATCAATTTTGCCAAATAAATTGGAAAAGTATGCTTCATTGGAAAAAGCTGACAAAAAAAGAACAAATTGAACGTGTACAAACGGCCTTAAGCAAAAATGTCAATTTTGCTAAAGATGCCACTTTGGGTTATCCGGCTTCAAAATTGGATGGCAAAGTGTTTTATACTGATGCTCCCTTTTTAAAAGACGCACCGGTTTTAATGACATTTGTTGCCAACCCCAATCATATTGGATGTCATACGGTTGGGGTTTCTGAATCGGCTTTTGCAGGAACACATGAAATTGAACGAGAAGCATTGGATATTTTAGCCGTTGATGTCTTTGGCTCGGAAGAGAACGAATACGATGGCTATATTGCAACCGGAGGAACGGAAGCGAATATTCAAGCTATGTGGATGTACCGCAATTATTTTATGAATACTTTTGGTGCAAAAGCTTCAGAAATTGTTTTGATTGCGTCGGAGGACACGCATTATTCCATTGCAAAAGGATCGAATTTGCTAATGCTTGACTGGATAAAGGTCCCTGTAAGTTTTGACGATCGAAAAATTAATGTCGTCACGTTTGAAAATCAAATACTAGAAGCTCAAAAGCAGGGCAAAAAATATTTTATTGTTTTTTGTAATATGGGAACGACCATGTTTGGATCTGTAGATCATCCGGATGATTATATTTCCTTACTTGAGAAATACAGTTTAAACTATAAAATGCATGTGGATGCAGCTTATGGAGGTTTTGTCTATCCGTTTTTAGCAAAAGAAAACCCACTGAGTTTTAAGAATCCTAGCATATCCTCTATCACCATTGATGCTCATAAAATGTTGCAAGCACCTTACGGAACAGGGATCTTTTTATGTAGAAAAGGTTTAATAGAAAATGCGTTAACCAAAGAAGCTGCTTATGTTGAATGAATGGACTTAACCCTTTCGGGAAGTCGCTCGGGAGCCAATGCGGTAGCTATTTGGATGATTCTTTCTACCTACGGTCCGAATGGCTGGTATGAAAAAGTAAAAGTTCTGCAAATGCGAACGGATTGGCTTTGCAAACAATTGGATGAATTGCAGATTTCCTATTTTAGAGAACCTGCCATGAATATTGTCACTATTAAAGCCAAACACATTCCGCCATCCTTGGCTCATAAATTTGATTTAGTGCCTCAAAAGCACGATTCAGAAACAAATCAGTGGTACAAAATTGTTTTAATGGAGCATGTGGAAGTAGAACATCTCACACAATTTTTAAATAACCTGAAAGAGGCATTACTACTTGCATGAAAAGTTAATTATCCAAAAGAAAAGACAGTTTTAAAAGCTTAG
>NZ_JBILTE010000239.1:0-3375 GCF_044371705.1 Flavobacterium sp.
AAAAACAAGAAATTAAAGGCTATTTTCCTGAGTTTTTTGCTTTAGAAGATCAATGCAAATTCAACAATTGTTTACACAAAGACGAACCCAGTTGTGCAGTAAAAAATGCTTTGGAAGAAGATAAAATCGCTTGGTCACGCTACAAAAGTTACCTGCAAATTTTAGAAGGCGACGACGAACAATACCGCAACGATATTTACGGCGATGACCGAAAAACAAGTGATGAAACTAGAAAAAATTAAATTCATTTTTTGTCATTTTGTCCCGAAATTTCGGGATGTTTCAGAATCTTTTAAAATCTTCAATCGATAATCTTATGATAGCAGTCATCCAACGCGTTTCGCAAGCATCAGTAACCATTGAAAATGAAGTGGTTGCTTCCATTCAATCCGGAATTTTACTTTTATTAGGAATTGAAGACGAAGACACACAAGAAGATATCGATTGGCTTTCTTCAAAAATTGTAAATCTCCGAATTTTTGATGATGTAGATGGAGTGATGAATCGTTCCATTAAAGAAGTTGGTGGTGAGATGATTATTGTAAGTCAATTTACCTTACATGCTTCCACCAAAAAAGGCAACCGCCCCAGTTATATCAAAGCAGCAAAACCAACAATTGCCATTCCTCTTTACGAACAATTTATTAAGCAAATAGAGTTGGATTTAGGAAAAGGTATTCAAACAGGCAAATTTGGTGCCGATATGAATGTTGCATTGATAAATGATGGTCCGGTTACGCTAATAATTAACACAAAAAATAAGTCATAAAAAATTGTTAATTTCAAGAATTCTCTTATTTTTGATGAAAGACAATTCTCATGCGTAAATTTTATTTTTCCTACATTCTTTTTTTGAGTTCTTCGATTTATTTACAAGCACAAAATCTTGATTATTCTGTACTTGGCATCTCAAAGGAACTTACCGAGAATGCCAATGCATGTGTCAGAAATCAAGAGCTTTTAGTAGCTATTAACTCCCAAAAATCGATGACTATTACTACTAAAAGAGTTGTAACGGTTTTTAATGAATATGGACAACGACACATTGATGCAGTTCAAAGTTATGATAAGTCGCAAAAAATCATTTCCATCGAGGCTCAGGTTTTCAATCAAATGGGAACGGAAATAAAGAAATTCAAACGAAAAGATTTCAAAGACCAAAGTGTTGCAGATGGTATTTCAATATATACTGATAACCGTATACTTTATTTAGATTATACACCCACACAATATCCTTTAACTGTTGTGTACCCAAGTGTGCTAGAAACATCAAATACAGCATTTATTCCTGGCTGGTATCCGGTTGAAAGTTATTATTTGAGTGTTCAAAACAGTGAAGTAAAACTTACTTTTCCCTCCAATCTTGGTTTCAAATTCAAGGAGTACAATTTTGAAGGATATACCATTGAAAAGGAAGAAAAGAGTAATTCACTTACCTATAAAGTAGCCAATTTACAAGCTTTAAAAACAGAGGATTATTCACCTTCCTTCACAAAATTTACTCCATATGTGCTTTTTGGTTTAAACAAATTTCATTTGGAAGGCGTTGATGGTGAAGCCGATGATTGGCAAAAATTCGGTTCTTGGGTATATACAAACCTATTGGTGGGAACTGACGAAGTTTCCCCTGAAACTAAAGCTAAAATTAAAGCATACATTGGTAATGAAACCGACCCGATGAAAGTAGCACAAAAAGTATTTGAATATGTACAAAATAAAACAAGATATGTTAGTATACAATTAGGAATTGGCGGTTGGAAACCAATGCTAGCAAAAGATGTTGATAGACTAGGTTATGGAGACTGTAAAGCATTGACAAATTACACGCGTGCACTTTTGGAAGCAGTTGATATACCATCTTACTACACAATTATTTATGGAGATCGTGACAAAAGAGATATTAGAAGCGACTTTGTTTCTATGCAAGGAAATCATGTTGTTTTGGCTATTCCGGATAATGATGAACTGAGGTGGTTAGAATGCACCAGTCAAATAGCTCCTTTTGATTTTCAAGCAAATTTTACCGATGATCGAAACGCCTTATTAGTTAAACCTAACGGAGGCGAATTAGTTCGAACGACAAATTATTCCGAAAACGACAATAGTCAGATTACAAAAGGTGCGTATGCAATTAATCAGGATGGAACGCTTTCAGGGAACATAACAATTAAATCAAGCGGAACGCAATATGATTCGAAATATAATTTGGAACGAACTTCTCAAAAAGATTTAGAAGAACATTACCATGATTATTTTTTTGTGATTAAGAATCTGAAGTGGGAAAAAGTAAATTTTTCGAATAATAAAGAGGCCATCGAGTTTACCGAAGAATTAAAAATCGAAGGATCAAATTATGCCTCAAAAAGTGGAGCTACAATGATTTTTGCTTTAAATGCATTTAACCAATACAACAAAGTTCCTGCAAGATATAGAACTCGCTTAAATCCTTTTGAAGTTACTAGAGGGTTCTTCGATTCGGATGAGATTTCTATCACTATTCCGGAAGGATACACAATCGATTCAAAACCGGATAATTTCGAAGTCAAAGAAAAATTCGGAAATTACAAAACAGAAGTTTCTGTTGTAAATAATCAAGTCATTTACAAAAGAGAATTCACTATGAATAAAGGTTTTTATGAAAAAGCCGATTATGAAAACTTTAGAAAATTTATCGAGCAAATAGCTCGAAACGACAATGCTAAAATCGTCGTGGTAAAAAATTAAAACTGCACAACCACTTATAAACACATCAATGAAACATTATAGATCCTACCTTAGTTTAACTTTAGTATTAATTTCCTTTTCTATTTGCTCTCAAAATTATGAATTGGGTAAAGTTACCGTTCAAGAACTGGAAGAAAAGGAACATCCTGTGGAAAAAGATGCAGCTGCAGCAGTACTTTTTACTGTTGGTTCTACAAATTTTGAGTATTCTGGTGATGATGGTTTTAGAATAGTTACAGAAATCATCACAAAAATCAAGATATATAAAAAAGAAGGATATGATTTTGCCAATCATTCGGAAAAATATTTTGTTGGTGGCAATAGCAAAGAAAAGGTGATGTTTACAAAAGCGGTTACTTATAATTTAGTGAACGGTAAAATTGAAAAAACAAAGCTAGGAAGCGAAGGAGAGTTTAGTGAAGATTTAAATAAATTTTGGTCAGTTAAAAAAATTTCCATGCCTAATGTAAGAGAAGGATCAATTATTGAATATCGTGTTGTAATTACGTCGCCGTTTATTTCAAATTTTCCTGAGTGGGAATTTCAAAAAGAAATTCCGGTAAATTATAGCGAGTATTCCACTTTTATTCCCGAATACTTTATTTACAACAAGCATTATAAAGGTTTTTTAACACCAGCTACTACAACTAC
>NZ_JBILTE010000240.1:0-3374 GCF_044371705.1 Flavobacterium sp.
CACACCCGGAAAACACTCTTTGATGTGATTCACCACACGAGTCATTCGTTTTTCATACCAATCGTAGGAATACGTTCCGTAATTCAAAACATTGGTACCAAAATGTAAAATAATTAAGTCGTAACCCAATTTCTCTTGAAACTGATGCATTACATCGGGATTAAATAAAGAAATGGGTAAACCGGAATTTCCCCTGCTTGAAAAATTATCTACATGTACACCTTTCCCATCATCAAAATTAAATCCATAAATAGGAATGGAATCTGCTTTTGAAAACTCAGCTTTAAAACTTTTTACTGCTGAAGAATTTAATGAAAGTGTGTTGAGTTTGCGTTCCGGATGCAAGGTATAGGCAATCGAATCTTTGTCTATTCGAACAATTACTTTTCCTTCTTTATTGGAAGAACTTCCGTAAAATAATGTCGGATTATTTAATTGATTAGCGTTTTTTAAGGGACCTGCTTTAAATCGTACCCATGGATTGTAAACAGTATCGTTTGCAAAAAACACATGCCCGTTCACGCCAAATGGTTTTTCCGGACGTTTCACATTCACATAGGAAACTTTTTTCCAATTGGGTGAATATTGGTGCGTAATTGAACTTCGAGAAGCAGCCGATTCTGAGGAAACAGAGACAAAACCTACCCCATTCCCACCAAATTTCGATTGCATTTGTTTACGCAAATCTTGTACAATTAAATCACCATCGGTCATGGAATCCCCAAAATAGGCAATTCGCACATTTCCTGTAGTAGTTGTTTCTAATTGATACAACTTTTCATAAAATGGAATCAGAAATTGATAACCGTTATACGTTTCATAGGTTTCTGTTGGAAAAACAATCCCATCCGTTGGATTGAAAACGATTTCCTTTTTGGCAAAAGTATCTATGGAAGGCACAGCACTTGCCGTTTCAAATGATTCCAATAACAAACTGTCAATCACAACATTTTCTTTGGCAACAGTTACTTCCGAAAATAGTCGTTTGGGTAAAAACTCTTTGAACAACAAAAAACAGACTGCCGCGATGAAAATCACGGCAAAAGTTTGTATAAAATAAGAGACTTTTGTGCTCACGTATCGTTAGAATTACATGCGTTCTGGGACTTCAATTCCCAATAATGAAAAGGCCGATTTAATAGTCTCCCCTACTTTTTGCGACAATTGGACTCTGAATTTTTTTAAATCCAAATCCTGCTCCGGTAAAATAGGAACCGATTGATAAAACGAATTGTATTCCTTTACCAATTCATAGGTATAGTTTGCCACCAAAGCGGGACTGTGTTGCTGTGCTGCATTTTGGATAATTTCCGGATACGTCTCTAATAATTTCAATAATTCTTTCTCTTTTGGATGTAAAGTTTGCAATGCTACTGATTCCGAGTAACTGAAATCTGCTTTACGCAAAATAGATTGGATTCTAGCATAGGTATATTGAATAAACGGACCCGTGTTTCCGGCGAAATCAACGGACTCCTCGGGATTGAAAAGCATCGATTTTTTTGGATCTACTTTCAGCATAAAATACTTCAAGGCTCCTAAGCCAATGATGGTATATAATTTTTGCTTTTCTTCCTCTGAATAGCCCTCTAACTTACCTAATTCTTGTGAAATTTTCGCAGCAGTTTCCGTCATTTCTGCCATCAAATCATCAGCATCTACAACTGTTCCTTCACGCGATTTCATCTTCCCGGAAGGCAATTCAACCATACCGTACGACAAATGATATAAATTTTCAGCCCAATCAAATCCAAGTTTTTTCAAAATCAAAAACAACACCTTGAAGTGATAATCCTGCTCATTCCCAACGGTATACACCATCCCTCCAACATCCGGAAAATCTTTTACCCGTTGAATAGCGGTTCCGATATCTTGTGTCATATAAACAGCCGTTCCATCCGAACGCAAAACGATTTTTCGATCCAACCCGTCTGTGGTTAAATCAATCCAAACCGAACCATCCGGGTCTTTCTCAAAAATGCCTTTCTCCAAACCAAATTGCACGACTTCCTTACCTAAAAGATAGGTGTTACTTTCGTAATAATAACTGTCAAAATTGACCCCTAAATTTTTATAAGTTGACTCAAAACCGTCATACACCCATTGATTCATGGTTTTCCAAAGTTCCATAACTTCCGGTTTTCCGGCTTCCCAATCCAAAAGCATTTGTTGGGCTTCTAAAATGATGGGTGCGTTCTTTTTGGCTTCATCTTCGGTTTGACCTTGAGCCATTAGCTCGCTGATTTCTGCTTTGTATTGTTTGTCAAAAGCTACATAGTAATTCCCAACTAATTTATCGCCTTTTAAACCGGTATTTTCAGGTGTTTCGCCTTTTCCGGATTTCTGCCAAGCCAACATAGACTTACAGATATGAATCCCACGGTCGTTGATGATTTGTGTTTTATAGACTTTCTTACCCGAAGCTTTGATGATCTCAGCCACCGAATAACCCAATAAATTGTTTCGAATATGACCCAAATGCAGGGGCTTATTTGTATTTGGTGAAGAATACTCCACCATCACCGCTTTGGCGTTAGTAGCTGTTTCAACAAATCCAAAAGAAGTATTTTCTTTGATTTCATTGAAAAAATTCACATAATACGCATCTGAAATAACTAAGTTTAAAAACCCGGATACCACATTGAATTTTGCTACATCAGCAACATTTGCAACTAAATAGTTTCCTATTTTGTTTCCAATATCCATTGGGTTTCCTTTAATAACTTTCAATAAAGGAAAAATAACCACCGTACAATCGCCTTCAAAATCCCTACGGGTTGCCTGAAATTCTATTTTGTCAATAGAAACCCCAAACAATTGGTCGATTGCTTGAAGGATGTGCGGCGTAAGGATTTTTTGTACGTTCATCAGTATTTATTTTAAGCGTGCAAAGATACTGATTCTCACAAAAGCGAACAACAGAGATTGGATAATATTTGCAAAGAAAAAAGGAGATTTTTTAGAGGATTTTAAACTAAAAAAAGTGACTATTTTTGAACGTAAATTATAACGGATGAAAAAATTATTTTTACTATTCATTATTACAAGTTTTGTATCATGCGATGATGCACACTATTACAGAACATTCGACTATAAAACGATGGAGTTTATTGACCCCATAGAAAAGAATGACCATTGTGTAAAGTTAATAAGCAAAACAGCAGATAAAATCGAGCTTGAAGTTATTTATGCTTATAACAAAGTCAAAAGAACTTATATTAAGAAAGACGGTTATTGGTACTCCAAATACAAATATAAAACAGTACCTGTTACAGGATATGCCGTGAAGTATGGAGAAAATTACGAAGTTGAATATTATATTTTTGAGGATTATATAGTTTATTTAAAAGACAATATTTATCGTTATGTAGATT
>NZ_JBILTE010000081.1:0-11677 GCF_044371705.1 Flavobacterium sp.
TAAAATATCGCTCAAAGGACCTCAAATTAAAAATAACTATCAAAGTACACACTAACGAAAATTGTGTAAATTTGGAAATTGAAGACAATGGAATTGGTATAGACATGTTAAAAAACAAAGATAAAATATTTGGACTCTATCAACGTTTTCATAATTATCCCGATAGTAAAGGCCTCGGATTATACTTGGTTAAATCGCAAGTAGAAGCAATGGGCGGAACCATAGAGGTAGAAAGTTTTGTAAACAAAGGAACCAAGTTTACAATTAATTTTAACAACGAATAATCATGAACCAAACCATATTATGTGTTGATGATGATCCAATCACACTGATGCTTTATAAAAAAGTTATTATAAAAGCTGAGTTTGGTTCGACTGTTTTATTTGCTCAAAACGGCGAAGAAGCTTTAGAATTTTTTAAACAAGCAAGTAACCGTAAAAACCTTTCAAGTCCGGCACAGATTCCCGATATTATCTTTTTAGATTTAAATATGCCCGTAATGAATGGCTGGGATTTTTTGGAACATTTTTCTAATGAAGTTTATCCAAAATTTAGTGATGTTAAAGTAGTCATTCTCTCCTCTACAATTGATCCTTCAGATTATTTGAAAGCCAAACAATACGAAGCAGTTACCCATTTTCTATCAAAACCACTAACGGTGCAAATGCTTCATAATCTTAAATAAGCTCAAAAGTATTGCATATAAAAAAAGCCCCCGTTTGGGAGCTTATGTATATTCCATTAAAAAAACACGATTATAATTTTGCTACGTGTTTTGTTAATTTTGACTTTAGGTTTGAAGCTTTATTATCATGAATAATATTCTTTTTAGCCAATTTGTCAATCATCGCAATTACGCTTGATAATTTAGAAGCTGCGTCACTTTTATCAGTAGACAATCGCAATGCTTTAATCGCATTACGAGTTGTTTTGTGTTGATATCTGTTTAACACTCTTTTCTTTTCGTTACTTCTGATTCTCTTTAGAGCAGATTTATGATTTGCCATTTTCTTTAATTTTTTAATTGTAATAATTTATATAAACTACTAGTTAAAAAAGAAAAACCGCCCACAATTATAAATACAATTACTTTGGTTTTAACTAATAAAATAACAATCGAGACACCAATAATTATTTCACAAAACTTATTTACAACTAATTCTGTAGTCCGTAGGGGAATCGAACCCCTGTTACCAGGATGAAAACCTGGCGTCCTAACCCCTAGACGAACGGACCATTTGTTCTTCTAGAAAGGTTTTCAAACAAAACCTAAATTGTAGCCCGTGGGGGAATCGAACCCCCCTTACCAGGATGAAAACCTGGCGTCCTAACCGATAGACGAACGGGCCGTCATTTCTTGAATGCGGATGCAAAAATACAACTATTTTTGAGACGCACAATAGCAGATTAATTTTTTTTTATTTTTTTTAATAAGCCTTCGCAAAAAACACTCTTCCAACCGATGGTTTTCCTGTAAGTATGCAGCTTCCGGACTCTTCTTTTCTACTTAATGGAATGCATCTAATAGTTGCTTTGGTCAAATCTTTGATCTTTTCTTCTGTTTCAGGGGTTCCATCCCAATGAGCTGATAGAAATCCGCCTTTAGAATCTAATAAATCCTTGAAGTCCGCAAAAGTATCAACCGCTGTAATATGCCTGTCTCTGTATTCAAAAGCTTTGGCAAACATGCTATTTTGTATCGTTTCTAAAAGATCAACAACATAAACAGCAATGCCTTCCTTCGAAACAACTTCTTTGGTGAGTGTATCTCTTCTGGCTACCTCAAAAGTTCCGTTTTCAAGGTCATTGGGTCCAACGGCAATTCGAATAGGTACGCCTTTCAATTCGTATTCATTAAATTTAAATCCAGGCTTGTGCGTCGTTCTATTGTCAAATTTAACGGAGATTTTCAATTTCCGGAAAGCGGCAACTAAAATTTCCACTTCTTTTGAAATAGCATCCAATTGCTCGTCCGATTTATAAATAGGCACAATTACCACTTGAATTGGTGCCAAATTTGGTGGCAGAACTAACCCATTATCATCAGAATGCGTCATTACCAAAGCCCCCATTAAACGTGTAGAAACACCCCATGATGTTCCCCAAACATATTCTTGCTTTCCTTCCGAATTGGCAAATTTCACATCAAATGCCTTGGCAAAATTCTGACCTAAAAAGTGAGAAGTACCTGCTTGTAGTGCTTTGCCGTCTTGCATTAAAGCTTCAATACAATAAGTTTCAACAGCACCTGCAAAACGTTCAGATTCCGTCTTAACACCTTTAATAACCGGAATAGCCATGAAGTTTTCAGCAAATTCAGCATAGACGTTCATCATTTTTACTGACTCTTCGATGGCCTCTGCTTGCGTTGCGTGTGCTGTATGTCCTTCTTGCCATAAAAACTCTGCGGTTCTTAAAAATAAGCGGGTACGCATCTCCCATCGAACAACATTCGCCCACTGATTGATTAAAAGCGGTAAATCTCTGTAGGATTGAATCCAATTTTTATAAGTACTCCAAATAATCGCTTCGCTTGTAGGTCGAACAATTAATTCTTCCTCCAACTTAGCGTTTGGATCTACCATCAATTTTCCTTTATTATCAGGGTCATTTTTGAGCCTATAATGTGTAACAATAGCACATTCCTTTGCAAAACCCTCTGCATTCTTTTCCTCTGCTTCAAACATACTTTTAGGTACAAAAAGTGGAAAATACGCATTTGAATGTCCGGTTTCTTTGAACATTCGATCGAGTTCTGCTTGCATTTTCTCCCAAATTGCATAGCCATACGGCTTAATCACCATACACCCTCTTACTCCTGAATTTTCGGCTAAGTCAGCCTTCACCACAAGTTCGTTGTACCATTTTGAATAATCTTCTGCTCTTTTTGTAAGGTTCTTGCTCATTGGGAATAAATTGGCATAAAAATTGTTAATATAAAATATAAGAAAATAACTCAGCAAAAATAAGTAAATTTGTATTGATTCCAACATAAATCGAACGCTATGAAAACAATTAATCTACACTTAACTAAATTAACATTAGTCTCCTTTTCAGGAGTATTGTTATTCAATTTAACCTCTTGTGGTTCTACTCAAAATAGTACTAATTCTGATTCAGATGGTATTTATTCCTCTGGTACAACTCAGAAAAATCCTGCTGAAAACACTTCAAACGCAAGTGCCTATAAACAGTATTTCACAACCAAAGAACTTGAAAGCAAAGGAATTGTTGTATACGATGAATACGATGAAAACTTGGATTCAACAGCAGTTGCCGAAAGAAGTTATTCTGGTTGGGGGGAAAATCCAAGCAACATAACCGTCAATGTTTACGACTCCGGTTGGGACAATTGGGGAATAGGAATGGGCTGGGGAATGGGCTGGGGCTGGAATTCTTGGTGGGGACCCGGATGGGGATGGGGTTGGAATAGTTGGTATGGACCCGGATGGGGATGGGGTTGGAATAACTGGTATGGCCCAGGCTGGGGTTGGGGATACCCTAACTATGGCTACGGCGGAGCATACGGTTATGGATATTCTTACAACAATTCGAGAAGAGGAAGTAGTGCTTACTATAACGGAAATCGATCAGGCACTTACGGTGGCAGAAACTATTCTTCTTCAGGCAGATATGGCACAGCAGGTAGAAACGTGAGCGGAACTAGAAACACCGCAGGCACTAGAAATTCTAATTATACAACACGGTCAACTTCAGGGACTAGAAACCAGTCCGGTTATAGTAATTCATCAAGAACTACCACTAGATCAGTTGGCACTTCCACTACTACAAGGTCATCTAGCCCTTCAACAAGGTCAAGTAACTACTCTTCTGGAGGCACTAGAAGTTCCAGTGGAGGTTCTTATGGCGGCGGAAGATCAAGCGGCGGTGGCGGTGGAGGAAGATCAGGCGGCGGTGGAGGCGGCGGTGGAAGATCAGGTGGTGGAAGAGGTTAATCCATCTCAATTCCTGCACTAAATGTGATTTTTACATCCATTCACGTAGCATTTAGATTATTGATTCCAATTAAATTCAAAATTAAAATGAAAAAGATTGTTTTTGTTTTACTCATGGGCTTAAGTGTGTCTACTGTTTATTCCCAACTAATTCAGGATGCCGTTAGATACTCTCAAGATAATATTTCAGGAACCGCTCGTTTTAGAGCAATGAGTGGTGCTTTTGGTGCCTTAGGTGGAGATTTATCCTCTGTAAGTATAAATCCGGCCAGTTCGGCGGTCTTTAATTACAACCAAATAGGGTTCTCTTTTGGAAACCATAGCTCGAACAATACATCAAATTATTTTGGCACTACCTCATCAGCATGCGACAGTAGTTTTGAAATGAATCAATTTGGTGCCGTTTTTGTTTTTAAAGCAAATAATTCTTCCTCTAAAGTAAACAAGTTTTCATTAGGTATAACGTATGAAAATAGTAATAACTTTGATAATTTTATTTATTCAAATGGCACAAATCCAACTACCTCGGTAGCTAATTACTTTTTAAGTTATGCAAATGGAATTCCATTAAATGTCATTACTGGGCTACCCTACTCTTCCATGAATTATGCTGAGCAACAAGCATTCATGGGATATGAAGGATATCTAATTAATCCAATTTCTAATGCTCCGAACAACACGCTTTATACTTCTAACGTTCCGGCCGGAGACTATTACCAACAAAATTTTACCTACTCAAATGGTTATAATGGTAAAATCGTTTTTAATGCCGCGGCACAAGTAAACGATAAGTTTCATTTTGGTTTAAATTTAAACTCTCATTTTGTTGATTTCTTTCAAGTAACCAATTTTTTTGAGTCAAACAATAATGATACTCAAAATGGTTTACAGCGTATGCAGTTTGACAATTCCTTACTTACCTATGGTAATGGATTTTCATTCCAATTGGGTACCATAGTAAAAGTAGTGGATGGATTGCGATTCGGATTAACCTATGACTCTCCGATCTGGTATAACTTAACCGATGAAACTACGCAATATTTAGCCTCAACTGACGCACAAAATGGCACATCGTTTAGTAATGTGGTTAACCCTGGAATCATTAACATATTTCCTACTTACGGAATTAATACTCCTTGGAAAATATCAACTGCTTTTGCTTATGTATTTGGAAAAACAGGATTGTTAAGTGTAGATTATGCTTTCAAAGATTATAATTCACTCCGTTTTAGTCCGAGCGGCGATCCTTACTTTAATGGTTTAAATGCAGAAATGTCCTCTATTTTAAAAAGCACTAGTGAAATACGTGTAGGAGCCGAATATCGTATCAAAAATTTTAGTCTACGTGGAGGGTACCGCTTCGAAGAAAGTCCGTATAAAAATGGAACTACCTTAGGTGACTTAAATAGTTTTTCAACCGGTGTTGGTTATGATTTTGGACCAATGAAAGTAGATTTCGCCTATTCCAATATGCAAAGAACCAGCAATCAAGGATTTTTTAGTCAAGGATTAACTTCACCTGCAAATGTAAAAAACCAAGTGGACTCATTTTTTATAACCTTCCTTTTCGGATTGTAAAAGTACTCATAAAATAGCTGCCAAACCACCTTAATATGGTGGTTTGCGGTTTTTATAGACGTATGTGAATATAAATACCTAATTTTGCAATCCTATTTATATATAAATGCGAACAAAATCATTAAAAAAGAACAAAATAAATGTAATCACTCTTGGCTGCTCCAAAAACGTCTATGATAGTGAAGTTTTGATGGGACAACTCAGAGCAAGTGGAAAAGACGTTGTACACGAGCAAGAAGGAAACATAGTTGTTATTAACACCTGTGGATTTATTGATAATGCAAAAGAAGAATCCGTAAATACAATATTGGAATACGTTGACAAAAAAGAACAAGGAATTGTAGATAAAGTTTTTGTAACCGGTTGTTTGTCTGAAAGGTACAAGCCGGATCTGGAAAAAGAAATTCCAAATGTAGATCAGTATTTTGGGACATCTGATTTGCCTCAACTTTTAAAAGTTTTAGGAGCCGATTATAAACATGAACTTTTGGGCGAACGATTAACTACGACTCCAAAAAATTATGCTTATTTAAAGATATCCGAAGGGTGTGACCGACCCTGCAGTTTTTGTGCGATTCCGCTGATGCGGGGCAAACACGTGTCACAAACTATTGAAAAATTGGTGGCCGAAACTGAAAAACTAGCCAAAAACGGGGTGAAAGAACTAATATTAATTGCTCAAGATTTAACCTATTACGGTTTAGATATCTACAAAAAAAGGAACCTTGCCGAACTATTAGAAAACTTGATAAAAGTAGATGGAATCGAATGGATACGCTTGCATTATGCCTTCCCAACCGGTTTTCCGATGGACGTTTTAGATTTAATGAAAAAAGAACCTAAAATTTGTAATTATATTGATATTCCTTTGCAACACATTTCTGATTCCGTTTTAAAATCAATGCGAAGAGGCACAACGCAGGAAAAAACAACTAATTTATTAAAAGAATTCAGAAAAGCTGTACCCGATATGACTATTCGTACCACACTAATTGTGGGCTATCCCGGAGAAACAGAGCAGGACTTTCTGATTTTAAAAGATTGGGTTCAGGAAATGCGATTTGAGCGTTTGGGTTGTTTTGCCTATTCGCACGAGGAAAATACACATGCTTTTGCTTTAGATGACGATGTTCCTGCAGAAGTAAAACAACAAAGAGCCACAGAAATAATGGACATTCAAGCCCAAATTTCTTGGGATTTAAATCAAGAAAAGATTGGAAAAACATTCAAATGCATAATTGACAGAAAAGAAGGTTCCTATTTTGTAGGCAGAACTGAATTTGATAGTCCTGACGTAGACAATGAGGTATTAATTGACGCTTCAAAATTTTATGTGAAAGTGGGCGATTTCTCGATGATAAAAATAATTGACGCAACAGAATTTGACTTATTTGGCGAACCAATTTCTTAACTAACTATGAAAAAAATATTTATTACTTTCCTTCTGATAGTAGTAGGATTACCAAAAAACCAAGCAATTGCTCAGGTAAATAGACAGGTGGTACCCAATACACAAACTACTCCTCAGAAATATGAAGCTCCTGATCCCGTAGAATCTACAATGACATTTTTAAAAAAAGAACTCAAATTAGACTCTTTTCAAGAAGCCGCAATCAAAATATATGTAAAGGAAAATGTTGAAGCATCTAAAAAAATTTCAGAACAAAATATTTCTTACGAAGAGAAATTAATACAATATGAAAAAGTAGTCAATGTTTTTGATGAAAAAGTAATAAAAATACTGAATCCGGAGCAACTGCTTAAATTTCAAGAGTTGCAAGCGAAAAGAACCAGCAAAAAAGAAAGCAAAAAAAAGAAAGATAAAAAAGATAAAGAGGAAGAATAAATCATTTTTTTTATTGTAATTAGAAACATAAACTGATAATTATCATAAATATAAAAACAGAGTTTTAGTAAATTAGATTCATGAAAATAAATGACTATTAATTTAATAAATTCTACAACTATGATAACCACACATCCAATTGTTCAAGAGTTCCCGGAGTATTTAGACAAAATCAAAGATTTATATCATCACAATGAGGAATTTCAAGTCCTATTAGGTTCTTACCACTCCCTAGACAAAGAAATATTTGAAATTGAAAAAGGTGAAATTCCTGCAACAGATGATGAATTAACACACAAAAGAAGAGATCGGGTTTTCTTGAAAGATGAAATTTATAATTATCTAACCAGTAGTTAAAAAAAAAGAGCAGTTGACCCAATCAACTGCTCTTTTTTTTAGAATTGGAGTAACCCATTCTCTTTTAATAATTTTATTGGCTTTGAAAACCAAAATAATTCGAAATCTTCAAAGTATAATTCAAAATCCGTTTTGAGTTGTGAATAAATGATAGGCTTCTCGTTACATACAGAACAGGTATTTAAAGTGTTTACAAGCCATAGTCCTTTCTCTTTTTCTAAAGAAATGTCAAACGCCGCAGTTTTGGAATGAAATAGCAATTTTATCAGTTCCCAGGACCGGCCTTTTTTTGATTTGGTGAAAAATTCGGTCGCAGGCTTCCCTCCTATCCAAACAATTTTTGCTGTGGGTTTACTAACAAATAAATCTTCTTTTTCTAAACAAGCTATAATATAATTAGGAGAAATCTTTGTTTTAGGAATTTTAAAATCAAACCACTCCTGCAACTCATAGTCAAAACAAATGCCGTGCATATAATTGAAAAGTGATTTTTTTAAACCAAAACTAAATTTATCGTGATTGATACCTGTTTTGTCGGTAAACAGTATATCATTATTGGCAAAAGTAATTTCATTTTGGTGCGGAACAACTCCAAATTCTTCCGGAAACATTCCCACCGGACTGTGGGTTGTCATGGCAAACTGGTGCCAAAAACCGGACTGCAAAATACCCAATTCAAACAATTGACGAACCATTTCCAAACTATCAACCGTTTCTTGAATGGTTTGTGTAGGATAGCCGTACATCAAATACGCATGCACCATAATCCCGGATTCAGTGAAATTACGGGTTACTTGAGCCACTTGTTCCACTGTAACGCCTTTTTTGATGAGTTCTAATAACCGATCAGAAGCCACTTCCAATCCGCCTGAAACTGCTATACATCCGGAAGCTTTTAAGAGCTGACACAAATCAGCTGAAAAACTTTTTTCAAATCGAATGTTGGTCCACCAACTTACGGTTAACCTTCTACGTATGATCTCCAAAGCTACTTCACGCATCAAAGCGGGTGGAGCAGCTTCATCTACAAAATGAAACCCATTTTCGCCTGTTTGGGCAATGAGTTCCTCCATTCGATCTACCAATAATTTGGCAGCAATGGGTTCGTATAATTTAATATAATCGAGTGAAATATCACAAAAAGTACATTTCCCCCAATAGCAACCATGTGCCATGGTGAGTTTGTTCCAACGACCATCACTCCACAAACTGTGCATCGGATTGGCGATTTCTATTACAGAAATATACTTATCTAAGTACAAATCGGAGTAATCAGGTGTTCCGACTTCTGATTGTTTGTAGTCGTGTTGAAGTGAATTGTTTTTGTAAACGACTTCATTGTTTTCAAGGAGGAAGGTTCTTTTGTATTGGTTGGAAGTTGGAAGCTTGAGGCTAGAAGCCAATAATTCAATGGGCAATTCTCCATCATCCAAGGTAATAAAATCAAAGAATTCAAAAACCCGTTTATCTTTTAAATTTCTTAATTCGGTATTGGGAAAACCGCCTCCCATCGCTGTTTTAACAGCGGGGAAATGGGTTTTGATCAATTGTGCACATCGAAAGGCACTGTACAAATTTCCCGGAAAAGGAACAGAGAAACAAACTAATTTGGGTTGAACCTCTTGCAGCCTTTCTTTCAGAATCTTTAATGTGATGCCATCAATATATGTTGGTGGTTGATTCAATTGATAATACATTTCGTCAAAGGAATTGGCACTTCTACCCAGTCGTTCGGCATACCGACTGAACCCGAAATTTTCATCTTTGCATGCCACAATATAATCGGACAAATCTTCGAGGTATAAAGTGGCTAAATGTTTTGCTTTGTCTTGTATTCCCATGGTTCCAAATGCATATTCCATATCATCCAACTGATCAAAACGAGAAGCCTCGGGCAGAAAATTACCAGAACAAATTTGACGAGCTAGGGTTGGGTTTTTTCCTTGAAGAAAAGTAATGACTGAATCGATGGTTTGGATGTAATCTTGTTTAAGAGCAAAAATGCGTTCAAGGTTGGAAGATGGAAGATGGGAGCTGGAAGTTGCAAAAATGCTTTCTAATCCTTTTTTTGAAAAAATTTCCAGAATCACTTCGATACCTAAATCCATCTGAAAAGAGGAAATGCTTTTGGTATTCAGAAAACCTTTCAAATAGGCTGTGGCCGGATACGGCGTATTCAGTTGAGTGAACGGTGGTGTGATGAGGAGGAGGTTTTTCAAGGGAAAAGCTTTTTGCAAAAGTAGCTTTTTATCTCTTTATTATCTTTTGATAGGCAACTTCATTATCAACAGAAATAATTTTGCAAAAATAAATTCCTGATTTCAAATGTGATAAATTCAGCAATGAACTTTCGGACTTCTGTTCAAAAACCATTTTACCTAAACTGTCATAGATTTCAACGGAACTAATAACTGAATTTAAAAAATCAATCGTTGTCATTCCGTCGGTCGGATTTGGATATACATTCACAACGGGTCTTTCATACTGATTGGTGCTCAAAGTAACATCTAATGTATAGGCTCCTCCATTATTAGGTGTAACAGGACTATTCCAACGTTCTGAAGAATTACCAAATAAAACTTTATTATCCTTTATCAACGTGAAAAAGCCAAAATTATCATTAGTAATTGTACTCATACCAGTATAACCATTATAATAACTCCAAGTTGCTCCATTGAATTTATAATGATAGGCAGGATTTTTCCGTTCAATTTGCAAAATATATTCACCAACAGGGACAATAAATATATTATTGCCTTTAACTTTTACTTTATACTCTAAATAATCACCTTCAGTAAACATAAAATTTTCAGCAAAAGTCCATTCTGATAGACTATTGGACCAATTATAAATTTTAATCATTTTTTGTCCTAACATACTTTGACTATCCTCCAAAATATGATATAAGTACAATTTTTCATTTGAAAAACTTGCACGCCAAAAATTTGGAACATAAGGTTGTCCAACAGCAAAATCAAATGCAGGCATTTGTGTGGTATTAACTAATTGCCAAACAGCATTTATTTTTTTCAGTGTGTGAACACTATCCGCTGTTAAATTTCCTGAAGTTGTAACTAGCATGTCGTTTTCTATTTCAACCGAAGTGCCAAAAGAAAAATTACCTGCAACACCGGTTAAAACTTGTTGAAAAGCAAAAGTGTCATTCGTTTGGTTGTATACATATATGGCTCCATTATTTACAGTTGGACTTCCGCTAGAATCATAACCAGCAGCGGTAATAAACAATTGGTTATTGTGAAAAACGATGTTTGACCCAAAATAATCATTCTCAAATTGAAAACTTGGTTGAATTTTAAGTAAATAAGTCCATACATTATTTACCTTTTTAAAAACATAAACTGCACCTCCATTTAAAACGTTGGTAGTGTTGGAAGAGGAACCAACATATAAATAATTATCAGTCATTTCAATACCACCACCTAATTTCTGATTGGTCTCAGGAGCTTGTAAAACTCCGTTGGGCGTCATTCCGGTAGCTGAATTAAAAAGATATAATTTGTTTACGCCATTTGGAAACATCGCATCATATCCAAAAACAGCTACTTCATTGGTATTGAAATTACCGTTTGTCCCAAAGCTAAAAACAGACGTGAAATTTTGAGGCTCCACCCTAACCAAACTTTGTCCGTAAGAGCAAAAACAGAAAAAAAATGCGAAACAGTATAATTTGTCCATGATTTTCTATTTAAACTACTAAATTAATTAAATTTCGCAGTAAAATCAAATTAATCTCTTAAAGTTGGTTTTCCTAACCATTTGTTAAACCACTTTTCACTATTTTTATTTTCTGTATTTTTACGAAAATTTCTAACTATGCCAACGGACTGTATCAGCTACCAAGAATCGGGATATTTTACCTCTATCATGGTGGATTACTTAAACCAAAAATCGGAGCTGTCAGCGTTGTATAACCGTTTTC
>NZ_JBILTE010000071.1:0-12615 GCF_044371705.1 Flavobacterium sp.
AGAAGAAGTGAGTTCTTGATTGTAAAGAAATAAGCATACCTTTCTAACCAAACTAAAAAAGACTATCGGAAACGGTAGTCTTTTTTTTGCTTTGTCATTCTGTCCCGAAACTTCGGGACAGATTGACAAGTTGGATAGTATTTTGGTTGCATCCAATTCGTAATTTTAAATTCGCAATTGATACTTATTTCACCACTACTCCATTCACAAATAAAATAGGCACTTCTTCGGTGGCTCTTTCGTTGATGGTATTGGTTCTGAAAATAAATTTCTTGTCGTAAAGGGTATTTCCGATAAAGTAGGTAACCGAAAATTCGTTGTTGAGTGCTAAAACATTTTTTTCAATCATTTCAACTTTCACCACAGAAACAGTTGGGACTTTAATAAAAGCATGTCGCAGAAGTGACGTTTTTTTCATTTCGCCATCAATAGTTCCAAAAGCTTTTGAAACGACCATTACACTGTCTAAATCAAAATCACTGTCGTTGATTAAATAAACATACCAAACTTTTTCCATGAAATCGTCATTCCACTCCTGAACAGCAGCGAGAAATACGTTTTCTACTTTTGGAATGGTAATGTCCTTTTTCATACAACTCAAACGTAATTAAATACTTGATTTAAATTGCTCTAAAAAGCGAACATCATTTTCGTAAAACATACGAATATCTCCAATTTGATACAACAACATAGCGATTCGTTCGATACCCATACCAAAAGCAAAACCGTTGTAATCAGCCGGATTGATTCCGCAGTTTTTCAAAACATTCGGATCTACCATTCCGCAACCCATGATTTCCAGCCAACCGGTACCTTTGGTAATCCGATAATCGGTTTCTGTTTTTAGTCCCCAATAAATATCCACTTCGGCACTGGGCTCTGTAAATGGAAAATAAGAAGGACGTAAACGGATTTTTGACTTCCCAAACATTTCTTTGGTGAAATATAAAAGTGTTTGTTTCAAATCGGCAAACGAGACATCTTTATCAATGTACAAGCCTTCCACTTGATGGAAAATACAATGCGAACGAGACGAAACCGCTTCGTTTCTAAATACTCTTCCCGGAGAAATGGTACGAATGGGCGGTTTATTTCCTTCCATGTACCGCACTTGCACAGATGATGTATGCGTACGCAATAAAATATCAGGGTTTGTTTGAATAAAGAATGTATCCTGCATATCTCTCGCCGGATGGTATTCCGGAAGATTTAATGCGGTAAAATTGTGCCAATCATCTTCAATTTCAGGTCCTTCGGAAACGTTGAAACCAATGGTTGAAAAAATGTCAATTATTTGATTTTTTACCAGTGATATAGGGTGACGAGCACCAACCGTGAAAGGTTCTCCCGGACGGGTTAAATCGCCGTAAATACCTAAAACTTCATTTTTGCTTTCGAGAAATTCCTGAATGGATTTTACCTTTTCTTCGGCAGTATTCTTCAGTGTATTGATTACTTGACCAAACTCCTTTTTTTGATCGTTCGGAACATTTTTAAATTCGGCAAACAAGTCTTTTAAAAGTCCTTTGCTTCCCAAAAATTTAATTCGGAATTGCTCCAATGTATCTTTATTATCCGTTTGAAAGGATTGTGCTTCTGAAATGTATTCTTTAATCTTGTCTATCATCGTTCGTGCTGTAAAGGTGCAAATTTAGGAAAAAGTTAGGAGTTGGGAGTTGCCAGTTGGGAGTTTTATCAAAACTAATCAATCAATTGCCGCTCCACAAAATAATGAACAATCGCTTCTTTCATTAAATAAGTTTATATTCTTCGTCAATCATCCATTTTTCACGTAATCTAAAAGCAGGAATCGTCTGTCGTTTGGCTTTATTTCCGGCTATGTTAGATTTAATATTATTTTTGGCTGCCCAGTTTTGAAGTGGAACAATTCTTTTAGCTGTTAGTAATGCAATCCTTTTATGGAGTGATTCTTGCAGTAAATTTGCTAAAAGGGCTGTAAAACCGTCAAACTTTAAAGTTGTTTGGTATTTGCTGAAAAGCGAGTAATAATCTGTATGCTTGCTTTTATTTTGTATAATGACTGGCGGCAGACCTTCTTTTATTAACTGTAAATTAATAAGAATTCTACCCATTCGTCCGTTACCGTCGACAAACGGGTGTATTGTTTCAAATTCTGCATGAAAATAAGCGATCTTATCTAAAAAATAGCGATGATCTATTGTGTTGTAATCATCTGTTAGTTCATTCATTAATTGGCTTACAAATTGTGGATTCGCACCTAAATGACTTCCTACTCTTACCCATTCTTTCCCGCTTCTAAATCTGCCGGCTATCGCATCATCTATATTGCTCAGAAGCATTTCATGCAACTGCAAAATTAACTTTAGCGTTAATTCACTACAATTTTTATGAAGTAAGAATTCAGTAATTTTTGCTAAATTTTTAGCTTCAAACACCTCACGTACACTTACTTTTCGCGATAGCTCTCCGCCTGATAAGATTTTTTCGGTATCTTCTAAGGATAGTGTTGAGTTTTCTATAGCATTTGAATTATAAACCATTTCAGAAATTTCAGAAAAAGCGATCTCCTTCAATAACGATTCATTGCTTATTGATAATTTTTTATAAATTGCTAGAAGACCTTCAATTTTATCTTTTGTAGTTTGATTTATCATGTACAATCTTGTTTTGTAAATTGATGCAACTTTCCGTGAAAAAAAGATAAAAATAAGCAAAATTCACGTAAAACTGAAAACTAATCAATCAATTCTCTTTCCAAAAAATAATGAACAATCGCTTCTTTCATTAAAACACTTTGCTCTCCGGCTTTCAAAGGTGGAAGTTCTTCTTTTACTTTATAATGTGGCCAGCCATCGTTGTCAAAAAACTCAAATTCATAATAGCCATAAGGCTCTAACAAACGGCAAATAGCAATGTGCATTAACTCAATTTTTTCGTCTTTTTTAAACGTTCGATTAATTTTTCCTAATTCCTGAATGCCAATTAAATAGATAATTGCATCCAAATCAAGTACTTCGCCTTCCGCAAATTGATTGGATAAAATAGTGACTACGTTTTCCCAACGTTCTTTCAATTGTTCGTCTCTTGACATGTGTAAGGAATTTGAATTTGATAGCTCACAAAGATACTTAAATGAAAATTACTATTTTTAGTGAAATTTTAAATAAGAGTTGGATGGATTTTATTCTAGGAGCTTTTTTACTTTTTGGACTGTTTATCGGTTTAAAGAACGGACTCTTTGTGGAATTGGCTTCTATCGTGTCGTTTTTTATCGGGTTGTTTATTGCCTTTAAATTTTCCTATTTAATGCGGACCTTATTGGAAGATCGTGTTTCTTGGAACCCAAACACCATTCAAATATGTGCTTTTATCATCACTTTACTAGTGGTGGTAATCGGTATTCATTTGTTGGCCAATATTTTTACAAAGATTGCAGATTTTGCATTTTTAGGTTGGCTCAATCGTTTTGCAGGAGGTTTTGTGGCACTAGTAAAGTCAATAATTCTTCTGGAAATTCTACTAGTATTGATTGGAAAAATAAATGTTGACAATGCAATCATTTCAAAAGAAAAACAAGAAGCTTCTCTTTTTTATCAACCCATTGTAAAAACTACTAATTGGTTGCTGCCTTTTTTAGCTGATTGGTTGGAAGAAGTGAAGGAGGAGGTTAAGAAATAATCTGTCGGCTTTTTAGTCCTGTTAAGAATTACGCTAATTGGCACTTGAATGAACAACAACTGTTTTTGCCCACAAATCTCCTAACCTTTGATTTTTTTCGGTATTTTTTATGGTTAAAATGGCGATTAATCCGAAAAAGAACATGTCAATAGGGGCCAATAAATGTCTCTTTGAAGATTGAATAAATGATAATTTAGTTTGAGACTTATATAGTGGCACTGGTTTTAAACTTACTATTGAATTACCTATAGTTGAACCAAACAATTGCTCTAATCCGATAGTCAAAAATGCCCAAACGAAAATTAAAATTGTTACTGGCCAACCCTCTAAGTGAAAATTATCTTCATTGTCGGGTGTTCCTAAAATAATAATTAAAAGAAAATTAATTGTATTAATTATTCCATAGTCAATTAATGCTGCAAAAAATCTTTTCCCAATGTTTGGTGAAGTTTTTATCTCAACAATTTCCGCCATTTTTTATATTATTAATGTCCTAAAGATCTAACCTGCATTTTCAAAAAGAATTTATCCATTTCAAAACAATCACTTCAACTCCTTAATCGCTTCATTGGTTATCCAACCTTCGGTTTCATCGGTTAATTGAATTTTTTTCCAGTTTTCTACGGTTTCCAATACGAATACTTTGGTGCCTTCATGTAATACAAAAGCATCGGTTGCATTTTCTCTGGGTTCGTTTTTCACGGTAATGACTTCTGCAAAAACGATGGCAGGCCGAACACTTTCATCTTGCTCTTTTTCAAACCAAGCGGCAAATAAACTAAAGAAAAGTAAAAAAGGAATCACAAACATTCCCACAAAAAAGACGCGTTTGTACAAAGAGCTTTGCGAAAAATAATAACCAATAAAGAACAACAAAAAGACAAACGAAAATCCAATAGCGATATACGACCACGTGTCATAATGAAACAATCCGGTGAAGGACTGCAGGAATTTTTCAAAGCCTACTTTGGGAATTTCCTTGATTTCATCAATGGTTTTTGCCTTGGCAAATTTTAAATTGTTCTTAATGTCTTTATCATTCGGACGAATCATTAACGCTTTTTCGTAGTAATAAATAGCAGGACCCACATGATCTAATTTATAATGGGCATTGGCCAAATTATAATACAAATCAGCGGATTCTTTTTTACCCTTTAAAATACTTTCATACGACTGAATCGCCTCTTGGTAATTTCCTTTTCGGTAGTGCTCGTTCCCTTTTTCAAATACGCCTTGAGCCCAAAATACTTGAGTTAAAAAGAGCAATAAGTAGACAATCTTTTTCATTTTCAATTGCTATTGTTTTTAACTAATTTGTTTTTCCAGTTCTGAAATTACGAGTACAGCTTTGTCATAATCGTGTTGCATAGCCACTGATGAAGACGGTGCATAGCGAGCCTGTTCGCAATTCTCAGTTAATTCAATAAAATGAGCAATGGTATCGTTTTGAGCTTTTTTGTCAGCTAAAATTTCCTTTATTTTTTCTTTGCTCATTTCGGAGGTTTCAATTTTTAATTTTGCCTTCAAGAAATTATGCAACGATTTTTCTAATGCTACATAAAACGGTTCTTTGTTGCCTAATTGCTTTTTAGCTTCGGATAAATATTTTTTTGCTAAACGGTTGTTCAATTTCAATTTTAATCCTGCGGTATCACCATCAATTGCTTCTTTTTTCTTTTTAAATAAAATGATGAACGGAATCAATAAAAAAGGACCTATCAATAAGGAATAAAACAAAGTGGAGCCCAAAATACTAGTGCGATTGCTAGGACGTAATTTGGTTTTTAAATGAATGTATTTAAACTGATCTGTTTTTGAAATCGTATTTTTTGCAACGGCGTTGTCAGAAGCAACCGGAGCATTTCCGGAAGTTGTGGGTCCGTCTAAAACTGAAATAACAACTTCTTGCGACGTCAGCGTTTTATACGTTTTAGAAGATGGATCAAAATAACTGAAACTCATCGGTTTGATGGTATAATTCCCTTTGAACTGCGGAATAATGGTGTATTTATCCGAAATTCTTCCGGTCATTCCCGTAAGTGGAGTAGAAACACTTTCGGTATGAACCGGATCATAAATTTCTAATGCTGAAGGAACAACTGGTTTAGGCAAATTAAATAATTTTAAGTTTCCATTTCCTGAAACACTTACATTTAATTCGGTGCTTTCGCCATGTTTTAAAGTAGTTCGTGAGGGAACAACCTGAAAATCAAATTTTCCAACGGCACCAGAAAAATCTAGCGGTTTACCAGTTTCAGGTAGCGGTTTTACTTGGATAGATCTACTTCCCGCAGAAACGCGTTTATGGTCGCGAGTCATCAGTACTCGACCAAATATATCTCTTCTGTTGGTAGGTACTTCCACATCGATATCTAAAGATAATGGTTCGATTTCAAGAGCCCCTGATTTTTGGGGATATAATACCACTTTTCGCAACGTAACATAACGGTACTTTTCACCTTTATAAGTACCTTCTTCTGCAACCAATTTTTTGATATCAATATTTTGACTCCAAAAATCATTGTACTTAGGTTTGTCTAATTCCCTCCAGTTCGTAATGCCGATGTTGTAACTGAAATACAACTTATATACCACTGTAATTGGCTGATTAATGTACGGACTATTATTGTTTACATCGGCAACCAAATGCAAAGCATCGTCAACTGAAACATTTGTGTCATTAGGATCGCGGGGTTGTTCTACTGCTGCCGTAACAGTAACGTTTATGGGTGTTGTTTTATAGATTTGTCCTTGGTATTCTAAAGCGGCTTGCTTGATGGTCAAGTTGCCCCTTTGTGTGGGTAATAAAAAATAAGAGTATACTTTGTTAAACGAACTCTTGCCATTGATCCAACTTTGACTCACTTGTTGACTGGGACCACCAACGATTCGAAAGCCATCAAACGAAGGCGGAATAAAATTATCACCGTCTACATTCATGACAAAATCAATGCGAAGACGCTCATTGATTCCCAGTGTAGTTTTACTTACTTTGGCATCAAATTGTACCTGAGCAATAACTCCTTGTACGATTAATAATAGTAGAAAAAAATACTTTTTCATTTTCATAATTCATTTACCAATTGGCTTACCAATCTTTTTCTGTGGGGACGGGTCTGCCTTTAATTTTTTCTTTGTTTACTTTATCTTGGACCTTTTTTTCTTCATTTCCAACAGCTTCCAGAAGATTTTCTACTCGTTCTTTGGAAATTCCCGATGGTTGCGGTTTGTTTGGTTCTTTTTGATTAGGGTCTGGTTTTTCAGGCTTACCTTCCCCTTTGTCTTTTTGGTCTTGTTCTTTGTCTCCTTCTCCTTTTTGGTCTTGTTTATTCTGTCCTTCTTTATCTTTTGGTTCGTTTTTTTTATCTTTTTCGTTGTCTTTATTGCCTTTTCCTTTGTCAGGATCTTGCGGATTCTTTTCTAATAGCTCTTTGGCTAAAGCATAATTGTATCTCGTTTCCTCGTCTGATGGATTGTTACGCAAGGCATTTTTGTACGCCTCAACTGCTTGTCCATATTCTTTCTCTTTCATAAGAGCATTTCCAAGATTGTGAAAAGCTTTGTGTTTTTCGGGTTTTGTAGTTGCTTTTTTTATAGCTTCTACATAAGCGTGTTTGGCTTCGCTTGGCAATTCTTGTTTGTAAATCGCATTTCCTAAATTATAAACAGATTTTGAACCGGAAAGATCTTTCGATTTCGAGATTCTGTAATTGGCTTCTGCGTCTGTATATTTTTTTTCAGCATACTCTTTATTGCCGGTAACAATCACTTTGTCCTTCTCTTTTTTTACTTCTTTTTGCTGTGCAAAAAGGAATGAGGAAGGTAGAATCAACAGATAAATTAATAATTGTTTCATGATTTCTTTTCATTAAATAAATTCAATTTACTGATCCAATCGGTCTTACGTTCCAACAAGAATGTGTCCAAAAGCAATAATAAAAAGGCAAAACCCAAAAACCATTGAAACTGCGATTGAAAATCGGCTACTTGTGTGGTTTCAAATTCTGTTTTTTCAATATTGTCCAATGCGTTTTTCACATATTCCAAAACTTCTTTGGTATTATCGCCGTAAATATAACCGCCTTTGGTTTCTTTTCCAATTTGTTTTAGTGTCTCTTCATTTAAAGCGGTAATCACCACTTCATCATTTTGATCTCTTTTAAAACTTTCAACAATTCCGTTTTGTTTGATTGGAATGGGTCCTCCTTTGGTTGTTCCCACACCAATCGTAATGATTTTTGCTTTTACTTCGTTGGCTTTTTCAATGGCTTTTTCAATTCCTTCCGAATGATCTTCACCATCCGAAATCAAAATAATTAATTTATTGGTGGCATTTCCTTCCTCAAAAAAATCAGCCGACAATTGAATGGCTTGCTCCAAAGAAGTTCCCTGCGAAGAAACCATATCGGTGTTCATGCTTTGCAAAAACATTTTTGCAACGCCGTAATCTGTTGTTATAGGCAAAATAGGAAAAGCACTTCCCGCATAGGCCACAATTCCGATGCGGTCGCTGCCCAATTGGTTAATTACTTGCGAAACGATTTGTTTACTTTTATCCAAACGATTCGGAGCCATATCTTCGGCAAGCATACTTTTGGAGACATCAATGGCAAAAACAATGTCAATTCCTTCTCTTTTTACTGTTTCTAGTTTGGTGCCAATTTTTGGGTTCACTAGTCCAATAATTAAAGCCGCAAACGCTAAAAGAACGACCAACATTTTGATGACTGACTTAAACAGTGAACTGCTCGGACTTAATTTTTCAATTAAATGTAAATCACCAAACTCGCGTTGCCTTTTTCTTTTCCAATAGATGTTCCAAAGGAAAAGAACCACCAGCAAAGGAATGATGATGAGAAAATACAAATATTTTTTTTCGTCTAGTTCAAACATATGTGTCTTTCTATTTCCAATTTTTTATATAAATCCTTTAAAAATGGTTTGTCTTAATAAAATTTCAATCAACAACAACAAACCGGCCAACCAAATTAGGGGTCGGAATTTTTCATCGTAATTATAAAATTTTTGCTCTTCAATTTCAGTAGTTTCCAACTTATTTATTTCTTTATAAATTTCTTGCAGTTTACTGTTACTGGTGGCTCTAAAATATTTTCCATCGGTTTTCAAAGCGATATTTTTCATTAATTGTTCGTCAATTTCCACAGGCATCATTTGGTACAAAAGTTTTCCATTTGGAGCATATGCATAGGGTGATTCTGCATTTCCATTGGTTCCAATTCCAATCGTGTACACTTTCAATCCATATTCTTTTGCAATATCTGCGGCTGTCTCCGGTTCAATAAAACCCGCATTGTTTACACCGTCTGTCAGCAAAATAATGACCCGGCTTTTGGCTTTACTTTCTTTCAAGCGGTTTACGGCAGTTGCCAATCCCATTCCAATTCCGGTTCCGTCTTGAATAACATTATCATACTTAATACCTCTAATAGCCTCTAAAACAATTGATTTATCACTTGTAACAGGTGTTTTCGTATAACTTTCGGCGGCGTATACTACAATTCCAAATCGGTCATTTGGTCGATCTTTGACAAAATCGGCGGCTACTTTCTTTAGCGATTCTAATCGATTTGGTTTTAAATCGCGAGCCAACATACTTCCGGAAACGTCAATCGCCATTACAATATCGATACCTCGCGTTGTTTTGGTTTTATTGCTTACATCAACAGATCGTGGTCGTGCTAAAGCTGTAATGATTAAACTAAGCGTCAGTATCCGCAGCACAAAAAGTACCGGTTTTAATTTTGGCAGCCATGAACTTGTTGTTTGAAAGCCTTTAATTGAACTTATTTTCAAAGTGGCCATTTGCTTTTTGCGTTTCCAAACATACCAAGCAATAGCAAAAGGAATCAGCGTAAAAAGCCAGAAAAACGTAGGATGTAAAAAAGTTATATTTTCCATAGTTAATTCGCTTTGCCAAGTTCTATCGAATTAATAATTCGTTCGAGTATTTCAGTTGCAATTTCGTCTTCTTCCAATTTTGAAACAACTACCTGTTGCAAACCATTATTCTGCTTAAACAGCACAATCACATAATACAATTTATTGCTTTTCTTTGAAAGAGGATCTAACATGGTTAACGTGCCAAATGCTTTCATTCCCTGAATTCCTTCTGGGGTATTAAAAACCTCTTGTTTGACTAAAATGTTTTGAGCACCCATGGCTTCATAAGTTTTCAAATTTCCTTCCAAGACTTTTTCCAAATCAATTGGTACACCTTCAGCAAAATTGGTGGTCGAAACTAAGGTATAAAAGCTGTCCATTAAGCTACCATAACCAAACATATTCATTTCTTTAATCGCTACTCTGGCTTCGTCTGGAATCATTTTTGAAACATCCATTCGTTTTAAAACTTTAGGTGTTTCGATGCGGACGGGCGGGTTTCCATATTCACTTTTTACCCATTCTCCCTCTAATAATTCTTTGGTAGGATGCCCAATGACTGTGTCTTTAACAAAATCAAAACCCTTGGTAATCACCACAAAAACTAGAACTCCAAATAACACCAAACTTGATAGTAAAACCGCTAAAGTTATCTTTTGCTTGCGTTTCTTTTTGGCTAATAAGGCTACTTTTTGCTCATGTGCTAAAGCTTCATCATCCTCTTCAATAAGCTCCGGAATGGATTCATGGATTTTCTGAATGGATTTTTCGATTTTTATTTTGTCATCGGCAATTTCAAATTCGAGAGGTTTTGACTTTGCAAATTTAACTAAATCGGCTTGTTTCAACACTTTTTCTAAATTTTCAATCGTATCCTGATTTAATGTCAATTTCTTTTTGAAGACAGCAATTTTAAAAGCAGTAATTAATTCGTCGGTAGTGCTTTCCATCGCCGGAATTTCAATGGATTCCTCAATATACGTTCTGGCAATGTTTGTCAGTTCTGAATAATAAGCTTTTATTTCACCTCTTTCAACGAGTTTTTGCTGTTCTAAGTTCTTTAAATGCGCGTTTGCTTTTTCAAGTGGACTGGTATAAACTGGTTCTTCTGTTTTTTCTTTTTTTCTTTTTTGAATCCATTTGTAAACAAAATAGGCAATCGCCAAAAGTGCTAGGATTCCCAAAACATACAACCACCAATAACTGAAACCATTTTCAACAGCAATAACATCTTTAATGTCATACATTTTTTGTTTCAACGTATCAACGATAATCGGAGCAATTTCCACCCGAATACTATCCGAAAAATGAGGTTTGTCATTAATTAAAATTTGCAATCTCGGAATAACATAACTCCCGCTATCCCATTGCGTTAAACCGTATTTTTTAATAAGTTGGTACTTGAAATTTTCTTTTATGGTGTCGGTAGGATAGCTTTCTAAAACTTCCATTGAGCCAAATAAATTTGCCTCCGGAAAAACTACTTTAGATAGTGTATCAACTGTAGTTTTTAAAGTCAGATTAATTTGAGCACCTATTTTTACTTTGGTGCTGTCAACTGTCGTACTAACTCTTTTTTGTTGAGCAAAAACGAAAGTCGATAGAAGTAAAAAGAATATATATAATTTAATTTTCATTTGTTGTTTCACAAAGGTTTACCGACGTTTCACAAAGATTTATCGGGATTTAAAATAGCCTAACAATTTGGTTACATAACTTTCATCTACTCTTGTGTTTACTGTTCCCGAGCCACAACGGGAAAAAGTTTCTTTAAAAAATTCTACTTTTTCACGATAGTATTTTTCATAAGCTATTCGAACGGATTTTGAACCGGTATTCACCAAAAGTGTTTCGTCAGATTCTGCATCTTCCATAGAAACCATTCCTATATTTGGCATTTTTTCTTCACGAATATCATAAACACGTATTCCGGTTACATCGTGTTTTTTACTAACAATTTTTAATGTTTGTTCGTAATTATCATCGGTGATAAAATCAGAAATCATAAATACAATTGCTTTCTTTTTCATTACTCCTGATAGAAATTTCAATGCTTGCGAAATATTTGTTTTTTTGCTTTTGGGTTGAAATTCAATTAATTCACGAATAATTCGTAACACATGTGATTTCCCCTTTTTGGGAGGAATGTATAACTCAATTTGGTCGGAAAATAAAATCAATCCGATTTTGTCGTTGTTTTGAGTGGCAGAAAATGCCATGGTTGCGGCTATTTCAGTAACGATTTCACTTTTCAGTTGATTTTTTGTGCCAAAACTTTCCGAACCTGAAATATCCACCATCAACAGCATGGTTAATTCTCGCTCCTCTTCAAAGACTTTTATATACGGTTCATTGTAACGAGCAGTAACATTCCAATCAATCGCACGAACATCATCGCCAAATTGGTATTGCCGAACCTCAGAAAATGTCATCCCTCGTCCTTTAAAAGACGTATGATATTCCCCCGAAAAGATATGATCACTCAATCTTCGGGTTTTAATTTCAATTTTTCGTACTTTTTTGAGTAGGTCTTTTGTTTCCATAATTTAGTTACGGGTTACGGGTTACGGGTTACGGGTTAAAACTTTCAACTCGCAACTTTCAACTCGCAACTTTTATTAAGGTACTTCAATCTCGTTTACGATTTTATTGATGATATCAACCGAAGTAATGTTTTCTGCCTCCGCTTCATAAGTAATTCCGATTCTGTGACGCAATACATCATGAACAACAGCACGAACATCTTCCGGAATAACATAACCTCTTCTTTTAATAAAAGCATAACATTTAGCTGCATTTGCTAAATTGATACTTCCACGTGGCGAAGCTCCAAAACTAATTAATGGTTTTAGATTTTCCAGTTTGTATTTTTCGGGGAAACGTGTGGCAAATATGATATCTAATATATATTTTTCAATCTTTTCGTCCATGTACACTTCACGAACGGCTTCTTGAGCACGTAAAATTTGTTCGGTTGAAATGACCGCATTCACTTTGTCATAACTACCTTTTAAATTTTGACGAACAACCAGTCGTTCGTCTTCCATTTTAGGG
>NZ_JBILTE010000012.1:0-25833 GCF_044371705.1 Flavobacterium sp.
TAAAACGGTCTACTTGAGCTTCCGGTAATGGATATGTTCCTTCTTGCTCAATTGGATTCTGGGTAGCTAGAACTAAAAACGGCTTGTCTAGTTTAAAAGTAGTGTCACCAATGGTTACTTGCTTTTCCTGCATGGCTTCTAATAAAGCCGATTGCACTTTTGCTGGAGCTCGGTTGATCTCATCGGCCAAAACGAAATTGGCAAAAATAGGTCCTTTTTTTATTGAGAACTCATTCTGTTTAATATTATAAATCATCGTTCCCACAACATCGGCAGGCAATAAATCGGGCGTAAATTGAATTCTACTAAACGAACCTTGAACGGCTTGTGCTAGTGTATTAATAGCTAAAGTTTTTGCTAAACCCGGAACTCCTTCCAATAAAATGTGTCCTTGGCCTAAAAGTCCAATTAGTAAACGTTCAATCATGTGCTTTTGACCTACGATTACTTTATTCATTTCCATCGTCAGTAAGTCAATAAACGCACTCTCTCTTTCAATTTTTTCATTAATCGCTCTTATGTCTAAAGAAGCAGTATTATCCTCCATAATTAGTATTTTAAGTCTTCGAATATAGTGTGTTAATTTTAACAGTGCAAATTGAAAATTTTATTCCTTTCAAGATGTTAACATAGCGTTAAAACTTCCTTACAATCATGGGTTTTAAGAGTGATTTGTGATTTAGTTTTTATAATTTTAAGACCTGAATGATGTTGGTAGTAAAATGCAACTTTTTTTGATTTTTACCCAATAATTTAAATAGAAAGCTATAATTATGAAAACTAAATTATCTCCTGTGATTGCAGGAACAATGAATTGGGGTGTTTCCGATAAAAAATTAAGCTCTAATGAAATGGCGAACTTAATTCATGTTTGCCTGAACAATACAATAACCACTTTTGACCATGCTGATATTTATGGAGGTTATACCACCGAAGCTCAATTTGGAGCAGGTTTTAAAGAAAGTAAGGTTGCCCGAGATGTCGTTCAATTTGTTTCAAAATGTGGTATTCAACATGTATGTAATGCTAGAAACAACCGAATCAAACATTATGACTATTCGAAAGATTATATCATTTGGTCTGTAGAAAAATCGCTTAAAAATTTACTAACCGATTATTTAGATGTTTTTTTATTACACCGGCCAAGTCCGTTAATGGTTGCAGATGAAATTGCTGAGGCTGTTGAACAACTAAAAAAAGACGGTAAGATTTTAGCATTCGGACTCTCTAATTTTACGCCGTCACAAACTGATCTAATTCAACAAAAAACGAAGGTTTCTTATAATCAAATTCAGTTTTCTGCCACCCATTTCGAACCCATGTTGGATGGTAGTTTAGACCACATGCAAGTGCATGAAATTCGTCCGATGGCATGGAATCCTTTAGGCTCGGTTTTTAGAGAAGATACCGGTCAAACCCGCCGATTGAAGAAAGTTTTGGCCGGATTGGTTGATAAATACCATGTAGGTTCGGATGTGATTTTATTGGCTTGGATTATGCAACATCCATCTAAAGTAATTCCTGTTGCAGGGACTGTAAACGTGGCCCGAATTCAACAATTAACCAAAGCCTCTCAATTAATTTTAGACAAGGAAGACTGGTTTGAAATCTGGACAGAGAGTATGGGGAATAAGGTTCCATAGGTTGCGGGTTGGAAAGTTGCGGGTTGCGGGTTTCAGGTCGTGAGTTGGAAGATTGGAAATTGATACTTTTAAGGACTGAAATTGATTTTATTAACCACTATAACTTTAAAAATGGCAACAATTAATACATTTGAAGAGTTAGATATTTGGCAGTTGAGTAGAGAAATTTGTCAAGATGTTTGGAATGCTTTTGAAAACTCTTCTTTGGGAAAAGACTTTGAATTAAAGAACCAAATGAATCGTTCATCCGGTTCTATTATGGATAATATTGCAGAGGGTTTTGAAAGAAACGGGAGAAGAGAGTTTATTAATTTTTTGAGTTATTCCAAAGGCTCTTGGGGCGAATTAAGGTCACAATTATATAGAGCTTTTGACAGAAAACATATAACTAAAGAAGAATTCGAATTTTTAAAAGAAAAAACCATTACAGAAAGCAAAAAAATAGGTTCTTTTATGGCTTATTTAGTAAAATCTGATAACAAAGTGAGTAAGTTTGATAAATAGTTAAAAGGGATTCTGGTTGCGAGTCAACCCGTAACTCGCAACCCGTAACTCGCAACTTTCTAACCCTTTAACTTTAAAAATGATCAACAAACGTCTCCTTATCAAAAACCTGCTTGCTCACAACGATGAGAGCAGTTTCTATGATAAGAAGCGACAATTAAATTTGCATTCAAAAGAGGGAAAAGCAAAATTTTTAAAACATATTTGTGCGTTATCCAATTCAAATCCTACCAACAATTCCTATATTGTTGTAGGTGTGGAAGATCAAGACAATGAAATTGTGGGTGATGACTTTTTTGACGATAGCAGGATTCAAAATCTGGTAAATGCCTTTTTAGATAATCCTCCTAAGATTCAATATGAAAATGTGCCTTTCCCAAATTTACCAAAAGACAAAGTGGTTGGATTGGTTACTATTAAACCTAATTCAAAAGTTTCTGCGTTTAAAAAAGGAATTTATACTATTCCTGCTCGAACAGTTTTTGTACGAAGAGGCAGTAATTCAATTCCCACCGAAGATAAAATTCCGTTTTCTAAATTAAATACAGAGACTGTTATAGGAATTGAAAATAGTTCGCGGAACAGCATTGCTTATACTTTGGAAGGGGTTTTAGATTTTATGAATAATCGCCATAAAGACATGACTCCAAAATATAAAGTCTTTAAAGAATTATTTGTGGTTTGTTGGGCAGGTCATAAAAAGAAAGTTCGTGATAAAACATTTTTATCAAGGGTTGACATTGAATTAATTAACGAACAAGTGAAACTCTTTTATTCGGCTTTAGATGATGTTACTATTGAATTTGACGATAAAACTTTTGCTATTACAGAGTATGTCCCGCTAGGATTGAACGATCGAACGAGTTATTATCCTTTGGAACGGCAAACGCTGACCTTTTTTGACAACGGCTACTACAAAATTGAAACAGAGTTTTTGTTTGAACCACCTCAGTACAACAAAAAAATGATGTTTCATATATACAATTCCAACTTATCTTTGCTTCACAAATTGCAAAAAAACATTTCTTTGTCCGACCGCGAATTAAAGGATGTAATCAACCTCCCATCTACTTTGATGATTTGTTATTTGAATGGATTTGAACAAGCAAAACAGAAATTAATAGACGCCAAACCTTTTTTAAAAGCAATTGAAAATTCATTGGTTTATGTGAATTTTAAAGAAGCTTTACGAATTTTACGAAAAATGAAATATGACAAACAACCAACCTAGAACTTTTGTAATTGGAGACATCCACGGCGGATTGAGAGCTCTTCATCAAGTGTTGGAACGAGCAGAAATAACAAAAAACGACACTTTAATTTTTTTGGGCGATTATGTTGATGGTTGGAGCGATTCGGCCAATGTTTTGGACTTTTTAATTGAGTTTGGAACACAGCAAAACTGCATTTTTATTCGCGGGAATCACGATGAGTTGCTATTGAATTATTTAAAAACAAATTCCTACCATCAGGAATGGTTCATGCATGGTGGACAATCAACGATTGATTGCTACAAATTGGTAACTGATTCGGTTCGTAAAAAACATATAGATTTTTTAGAATGCCTGAAAGATTGTTATTTAGACGACCAAAACAGGCTTTTTATACATGCAGGATTTACCAACGTAAACGGAATTGATTTTGAATATTTTCCAAAGTTGTTTTATTGGGACCGCACCTTATGGGAAACCGCTTTATCTTTAAATCCAACCTTGCCAAAAGATCATTTGTTTTATCCCAAAAGATTTAAATTATACAACGAAATTTATATTGGTCATACCCCAACAACAAAAATCAAAGAAACCATTCCTGTAAATAAAGCGTGCGTTTGGAATATAGACACCGGTGCTGCCTTTGTTGGACCGTTAACTATACTAGATATTGAAACGAAAAATTATTGGCAAAGCGAACCTTTACCACAATTATATCCCAATGAAAAAGGAAGAAATTAATTTTCTATATTTGTAACTTAAAATTTATATCATGAAAAAATTAATCCTAGGTCTTTTTATTTGTTTATTTACACAGGCAGCTATTGCTCAAATTGGTAAGTACCCACAGAATGAAGTGAAGTTTAATTTACTTAATGTAATGCTTATTACTTCTGTAGAAATTGGATACGAGCGATTTTTAGACTCCAATCAATCAATAGAAGGAGAATTTTTAATTAATGATCGATTAAATTATAACAAAGAAAATGATTCTAAAAAGTTCAATACCAATAGTGTAAAACTAGGATATGTATATTATTTTGGAGAAGAATCAGCCGGTTCGGGAATTTATGCGAATCCGTTTATGAAATATCGTTTTGGTGATTACGAAGAGAATTCAGTAACTACCGACATGAATGCTTTTATTGTAGGTTTTGGAGTGGGTTACAAATGGAATAATAAAGATCGATTCATCATGGCACCTTATGGCAATATCGGTCGTAATTTTAACGGAGATGTAGCAGATAAATTCTCCGCTTTCGAGTATAATTTCGGTTTCAGTGTAGGATATCGCTTCTAAAATATCAAATCATTTATAAAAAAGTCGGAAGTATAAACTTTCGACTTTTTTATGTTCCAACATCAAGGATAATTCGCGTCAGAACCTATTATCTTTGCCTCAAATTTTTAATGTAATGACTGTAGTTGAAAAAATATTAAGAGATCGTAGCGTATCCAAATGTGAAATAAGTGGTTTAGAAGATAATTTAGTAGTTTATACCATTGCTCCAAGAACAGAAGAAAGTCGGGAAAACAGCATCTTAATTTCCCAAAAACACAAAGATCAAATTGAAAACCCCGATACAACGAATCCAAACGATTGGCGGGGTTTGAGCGATAGCATGTGGAATGAAAATGTACCGGTTCAAATTGTTTCTTGGCGAATGTTGGCTCGATTGAAAAATAATGATTTGCTGGAAATGATGTACTTGGATGAAGAGTCTTTAGCATGGGCTCAAGCAACCGGTGAAGGCGATGACGAAGAGGGTAAAATTATTCACAAAGATTCCAATGGAAATATTTTACAAGACGGTGATTCAGTGGTTTTGATAAAAGATTTGGACGTAAAAGGAGCCAATTTTACCGCAAAACGTGGAGCTGCCGTTCACAACATCAAACTGGTTTGGGACGATGCTAATTTAATTGAAGGTCGTGTTGAAAATCAAAGTATTTATATCTTGACGAAATATGTAAAGAAGACGAAATAATGTGGCAATTAGACAATGTGTAAATGTGGCAATGTGGCAATTAGTCAATGTGTCAATTACGAAATCTGCTAATTATAAAAACCCTGCTAAACTTGATAGATTGGCAGGGTTTTATTGTTTAGAACAGAACTAACAGCCTTAATTGGGTTGCAAAGCAACATTTAAAAGCTGCGGAATTACATGACATTCATCTGCTGTAACTTGAATAGGAGATGAAATAAATGTTTGGTACCCTTCTTTAGAAACAGTTACTATGTAAGTTCCTTGACGTTCCCAAGCTCCAATAAAAACTGCCGAATCATCGCCGTCAAGTACTTCCAAAGTTTCAGTGTACATTCCATCTTGAGCAGTAACGGTTACTCCGGTTGATAAAATTACATTGGTTACAGCATCTTTTACTGTAATGTTCAAACCTGCTTTTGCTTCTTGTGTACAAATGACTTGATCGTCATCATCGCAAGTCATAGCGAGTAAAAATGGCATACAAGCCACTATTAAAAAAATCTTTTTCATACTTTTATTTTTTGGTTTCCAAATAGATGTAGAAATTTCAAAAAAGTTGCGTTTGGAGATATCAATTAAAAAATCCTGCAAAGTTTTCATTTACAGGATTTTGTTGTTTTTATTTTTTAAAAAATTACAAATCAAATTTAATTCCCTGAGCCAAAGGCAAACTGGTTGTATAATTAATCGTATTTGTTTGTCTTCGCATGTATACTTTCCATGCATCAGATCCTGATTCGCGACCACCGCCTGTTTCTTTTTCACCTCCAAACGCACCTCCAATTTCTGCACCGGATGTTCCGATGTTTACATTGGCAATTCCACAATCGGAACCGGCAACGGATAAAAAAGCCTCAGCTTCACGTAAATTATTAGTCATAATTGCTGAAGATAAACCTTGAGCTACGCCATTTTGAATAGCAATCGCTTCATGAACATCACCTGAGTATTTCAATAAATATAAAACCGGTGCAAACGTTTCATGCTGCACAATTTCAAAAGAATTATCAGCTTCTGCAATAGCAGGTTTTACATAACAACCACTTTCATAGCCTTGACCGCTTAAAACGCCGCCTTCAACCAGTAGTTTTCCGCCTTCTTCTTTTACTTTTTCTAATGCTTTTTTGTATAATTCAACTGCGTGAACATCAATTAGCGGTCCTACGTGATTGTTTTGATCCAACGGATTTCCGATACGCAATTGATTGTAAGCAGAAACCAACGCTTCTTTTACCTTATCATAAATGCTCTCGTGAATAATTAGTCGTCGGGTCGAAGTACAACGCTGTCCAGCAGTTCCAACAGCTCCAAAAGCAGCTCCAATAACAGTCATTTTAATATCTGCATCAGGAGTGACAATAATGGCATTGTTTCCACCTAATTCTAATAATGAATTTCCTAAACGTGCGGCACAAGCTTGTGCAACAATTTTCCCCATACGAGTAGAACCGGTTGCAGAAACTAAAGGAATTCGGCGGTCGTGTGTCATTAATTCACCCACTTTATAATCGCCGTTGATTAAGCACGAGATTCCTTCGGGAAGATTGTTTTCTTTCATTACTTCGGCAATAATATTTTGACACGCAATGCCACAAAGTGGTGTTTTTTCGGAAGGTTTCCAAACACAAACGTCTCCGCAAATCCAAGCCAAAGCTGTATTCCATGCCCAAACCGCCACCGGGAAATTAAATGCAGAAATAATGCCGACTACACCCAGTGGATGGTATTGTTCGTACATGCGGTGTCCCGGACGTTCCGAGTGCATGGTTAATCCATGTAATTGACGCGATAAACCTACTGCAAAATCACAGATATCAATCATTTCCTGCACTTCACCATAGCCTTCTTGCAAAGATTTACCCATTTCGTAGGAAACGAGTTTTCCGAGAGGTTCTTTGTACTTTCTTAATTTATCACCAAACTGTCGCACCATTTCACCTCTTTTTGGTGCAGGCATCATTCGAAATGTTTTAAAAGCTTCCGTTGCAGTTTGCATGACCTTTTCATAATCGGCAGCTGAGGTAGTTTTTACTTTTCCAATTAATTGCCCATCTACGGGTGAATAACTTTCAAGCATTTCACCGGTTGAAAAATGATTATTTCCTGTAGATGTTCCTTCATTTATTGTTTTTACTCCTAAGATTTCTAGAGCATCTGTGATACCAAATTGTTGTACGATTGTTGACATTATAACTTTTTTAGCGTGTTTTGTGATATTTTTTTGCGAAGATACCGAATTTTTTTCTTTGTGAAAACTGATTTTATTCTTAAACAATGAACTGCAGCCCCGATGTGAGTGTAAAGCTTTTTTGATGAAAATTATTAGTTTTGTTGCCGAACAAAAGCGACCAAAGAAGCTCTTTGGTTGGCTTACAAAACTTAATTTTTATCAAAAAACTTGCAACGGACAGCGGGAATTGTCTGCCAAAAAAGTGCCTATTATTTAGCTACAAAACGCGGATCCGTTTCCATTACAGTGCCACAATTTTTGCAAGTACGTAATTCAACTGAGTTGTAAAAGTGTTTGAAGTGTCCTAAAAAATCTTTTTCAATGTCTTTTAGTTCAAAATAGACTTCGTATAGTTTATGATTACAACTGTCGCAAAACCAAAGTAAACCATCCGGAATTTCTCGTCCTAGTCTTTTTCGTTCTACAACTAATCCAATGGAGTTTTCAGAGCGATTGGGTGAATGAGGCACTTTTGCCGGAAGCAAGAACATATCGCCCGCCGAAAGTTTCATTGCTTTTTTCTCACCATTATCCTGCACATACACAGTTATTTCGCCTTCTAACTGGTAAAATAGTTCTTCTGTTTCGTTGTAATGGTAGTCTTTTCGGGCATTGGGTCCAGCTACAATCATGACGATGTAATCTCCGGAATCGACATATACATTTTTATTTCCAACAGGAGGTTTTAATAAATGACGATTTTTTTCAATCCATTGAATGAGGTTGAATGGTTTTTGAATAGCCATAAGTAACTAATTTAAGGAATGTAAATTTACGAAATAAAAAAAGCCGAAATCAATCGGCCTTCAATTTATTTGTGCTCTTTTACCAAATAGAGATAAACGGCAAAGTGATCGCTATAGCCTGGCTCACTTGGCGAGTTTCTCAAAGGATAACCTTTGTATTGGCCATCCGGTTGAATGAGATAGGGTCTGTTAAAAACGCCTGCTTTCCAAAATCTAAAAGAAGAATAATCAGTTCTAAGAAAAGGTTCGGTAAGCATCATTTGATCGAAAAGATCCCATGCATCGCGATAAGCTAAACTTCCAATTCCTTTATTAGACATATCTTCCATCGGATTAAAAACTCCTCCTGGTTTTAATTGTTCTTTTTTGGCAACAGCACCTATTTGCTT
Organism: Flavobacterium sp.; assembly: GCF_044371705.1. Lineage (GTDB taxonomy): Bacteria > Bacteroidota > Bacteroidia > Flavobacteriales > Flavobacteriaceae > Flavobacterium. The sequence goes on from NZ_JBILTE010000012.1 coordinate 8,715, forward strand.
TTTAACACTTTTATTATACGGGCCATCATTCAAATCGCCCATGGTAATTACTTTAGCATCGGGATTTATTTTCTGAAGTGAGTCGATAATTTTTCTGTTTAGAGCTCCTGCTGCTTCACGATACGGACTACTTCGTTTTTCACCGCCTGAACGAGAAGGCCAGTGATTCACAATAAAATGCATTTCCTCGCCATCTAAATAACCGCTTACTAATAATTGATCTCTGGTGTATACTCGTTTACCGCTTCCATCAATATTCAGAACAATCAGTGGAATACTAGACGAGCTTGTAGGTTTAAAATGATTTTTCTGATAAATCAAACCCACATCAATACCTCTTCCATCCGGTGAATCGTAGTGAATGATACCATAATCTTTGGCAGCAAGTTTAGGTTGTTTTATTAAGTCTTCCAATACTACTCTGTTTTCAATTTCACAAACACCAAGAATCACCGGTGCATTTGTTTGCTGTTCGTTGGTACCTATTTCAGAAATTACACGTTCAAGATTATTTAGTTTTCGTTTGTATTTGTCTTCTGTCCAGCCATTTGCAGGTGTATATTCCTCATCATTTATTACGGGGTCATCTTTGGTATCAAAAAGATTTTCAACATTATAAAAAGCGATTGTATGGACTTTAAATTTTTTCTCTTGCCCAAATAAACTATCAACTGAAAAAAGAGTAATAATGACAAGTAAAAGGTGATTAATTTTCATAAAATGAGTGTGAAATAATTGTTACTAACTGAACTAATTGTGCAACAAAAGTAATTAATATTGTGAAATAATGTAGATTTGCAATCTGTTAAGAAACGATTAACAATATTTTAAACGTATTAATATTACTTTTCATATGAAAAAACTTGTTTTCAGTATTTTGTTTGTACTACAAGCATTCGTTGTATCTGCACAAAGTACCTCCCGAGTGACCGGGAAAGTTATTGAATCTGATACGCAAGCACCTATTAAGGGTGTAGTTGTGTCTGTTCAAAACACACCGAGGTTAAAAATAACTACTGAAGATGGAACCTTTATTATCGATGATGTGCCGGTAGGCGAACAAATACTATTGGTGAGAAGTGCAGGATATCTGCAACAATTATTGCCAATTGTAGTAAAAGAAGGAGAAACGTTAGATTTGGGATTAATTTTATTTGAAGAAGACATCACTTCAGAGCAGCAGTTAAGTTTAATCACCATTACCGAAGCCGACTTGGGAGATGATAATAGTGGTTCTGATAATACTTCAGGTCTTTTGCAAGCCACAAGAGATGTGTTTCAGCAAGCCAGTGCATTTAATTGGGGTCAAGCTCGATTTAGAATTAGAGGTCTCGACAACGATTATGCAACGACAATGATTAATGGAGTTGTAATGAATAAAATTTATGATAACAGACCTCAATGGGGTAATTGGGGCGGGCTAAACGATGCAACAAGAAACCAAGAATTTACCATGGGTTCTGCTCCTTCTGATTATACTTTTGGCGGTATTTTAGGTACGCAACAGATTTATACGCGAGCGTCCATTTTTAGACCAGGGTCTAGAATATCTTTTTCAGGAACAAACACAAATTATAGTTGGAGGATGATGGGAACGTATGCATCCGGAATGAGCAAAGATGGTTGGGCTTATGTAATTTCTGCTTCAAGACGTTTGGCACAAGAAGGTTATTTTGAAGGTACAGATTATTCTGCAAATTCTGTTTTTGCCAGTGTAGAAAAAAGATTTAACGCCACTCATAGTCTAAATTTTACTTCTATTTATGCTCAGAATAGTAGAGGAAGAAATTCACCTAATACAGACGAGGTCAATAGCATTGCCGGAGAAAAGTACAATTCTTATTGGGGTTATCAAGATGGTAAAAAGAGAAACTCTAGAGACAGGGACTTGGAGGAACCTATTGTAATGTTAAGTCATTATTGGAATATTAATCCTAAAATTCGATTAAACACCAACGTGTCCTATCAATTTGGTTCCATTGGAAATTCAAGATTAGATTTTCAAGATGTTAACAACCCAGATCCAACGTACTACAGAAACTTGCCAAGTTATTTTACATCATTATATAATAATAACCAAGAGGATGTTTTACAGCAAGATCCGTCCGTATATGAACCAGGTGGAGTAGGTGGAATTTTTACTCCAGATTTACTTGGGGCGACTAATGCAAACTTTTTTATCCAACGCCAAATAAACTGGGATGCAATGTATTTAGCAAATACAACGCCAATTTTGGATGAAAATAATCAAGAAATTGGCCGTGAAAAAGCTAGGAGTAAATATGTTTTGTATCAGGATAGAACAGACGATAAAACATTAACTTTCAACTCAATTTTAAACGCGCAATTAAGCGATAACATTGTGCTAAACGGAGGAGTATCGTACACTAAATTAAAATCAAATAATTATCAATTATTAGAAGACTTATTAGGCGGTTTGTTTTTTGATGACATTGATAATTTTCAGGTTGGCGATGCATCACAATCAGATTTAAATAATCCCGACAGGAAAGTTATTGAAGGAGATAAATATGGGTACAATTATAATTTATTTGCAGATGTTTTAAGAGCTTTCACTCAGTTTAAGTTTTCCTTTACCAAAATTGATTTTTACATTGCACAAGAATTTTCTCGTTCGGAGTATCAGAGAGAAGGACTATACAAAAACGGTATTTATCCAACAAATTCATTTGGAGATAGTGATAGAATCTCTTTTGACAACTTTGGTTTTAAAGGAGGGCTAACTTACAAATTAACTGGAAGACATTTCATTAATTTTAATGGAGTGTACATGACCAAAGCACCAACCCTAAGAAGTACTTTCCCAAATGCTCGCTTAAGCAACTTTGTTTTTGATGAACTAGACAGTGAAACTATTTCAAGTGCTGATTTGAGTTATGTGATTAGAACTCCAAAATTAAAAACGAGAATCACCGGTTTTTATTCTAAAATTCAAAATGTTACAGAGACGTCTTTCTTTTTTGCAGAAGGTGCATTTGAAGATGCAGATGGTGATGGAGGTGATGCTTTTGTCGCAGAGTTGGTTACTGGAATGGATAAACTTCAAATAGGTGGTGAGCTTGGTATAGAATATCAAATTACTTCTACTATTAAAGCAACAGGAGCAATTGCTTATGGACAATATACTTATGAAAATAATCCTAATGTTTATTTAAATGTGGATGCGAACGCAGTAAATAATTTACCCCCTTTGATAAATCTTGGTGAGTCAAAATTAAAAAACTATAAAATTCCCGGTTCGCCACAACAAGCATATTCTGTTGGTCTTGAATATAGAGATCCGAAATTTTGGTGGATTGGGGCAAATATCAATTACTTAGCAGACAATTACCTAGATGTTTCTGCTTTACTTAGAACAGATAATTTTTATAGAAATCCGGAAGATATTAGCGGTTTTGCATTCCCTGAAGCAACTGAAGAAAGAGCAAGAGAATTACTTAAACAAGAAAAATTTGATAGCTTTACTTTGGTGAATCTTGTTGGAGGCAAATCATGGAGAATAAGTAATAAAAACAGAAATACTCTTGGATTTTTTGCTTCAATAAATAATATTTTTGATATTACTTATAAAACAGGAGGTTTTGAACAAGCTAGAAATGCAAACTATAGAGAATTAAATCAGGATGTATCAAGTGGTACACCTTCATTCGCTCCAAAATATTTTTATGGTTTTGGAAGAACCTATTTTATTAACATTTATCTCAATTTATAATCAAAATACTATGAAAACTAATTTTTTTAAATCTATTTTATTTATTGCTCTTGCAGCGGGTTCTTTTACCAGCTGTGTGAATGATGATGATTATACGGTCCCAAACTTAAATTGTGTGGATACAACCCTGCAAAAAACGAAGGAAGTTTCAGAAATTCCTGCTTCTGCAACGGTCTCACAATATTTAGGTGATGACATAATCGAGGCATATGTTACGTCTAGTGATGAAGGAGGCAACTTCTTTAAATCAATTTCTATGCAAACATTAGATGGCTCAAAAGCTTTTAGCGTTCCCGTTGATGTTACTTCTAGTTTTATCAATTTTGAACCAGGTAGAAAAGTACTCATAAAAATTAAAGATTTATATACCGACGTTAGCAATGGCGGAATGAGAATAGGAGGAATTTTTGTAAATTCTTCCAATATTCCGTCTGTGGGAAGACTTTCAGAAACGTTGTATAAAAACGTTTTAAATCGTTCCTGTACAGTTATTCCGGAAAGTAGTTTGTTAAAAACTGTAACTATTGCACAAGCAAAAAATGATGCCGTTATCAATACTTTAATAGAAATTGATGCCGTTCAGTTTTCTGATGCTGCCATTACTTCCACCTATTATAACCCAAATAATGATTTAGGTGGAGCCACAAATCATTTTTTAGTGGATTCGGAGGGAAACACTTTGATATTTAGAACAAGTAGTTTTGCCAATTTTGCAGGGAAACCAGTTGCTACTGGAAGAGGAAAAGTAAGAGGAGTGATGACCAAGTTTGGGACAGATTATCAATTTGTAGCTCGAAGTGAAAGTGACATTCAATTAACTGGAGAGCGACTATCTCCATTGTTTTCTCAAAACTTTGAAGGAATTTCATCAACAGGAAATAATCAGTTTATTGCTTTGCCCGGTTGGTCAAATGTTTCTATAAATGGCGGTGCTGAAAAATGGGAAGCTAGAATTTTTGGAGGTAACAAATATGCCCAAATGTCAGCTTTTGGCACGAGCGAAAATAATGTTGATACTCGATTAATTACTTCTGGCGTAAATCTTGATAACTCAACGAACGAGTTTTTGCGTTTTGGATATAAAACTGGTTTTGCAAACGGAATTGCACTTACTGTATGGTATTCAACAAATTATGATGGGTCAGGAACTGCTGCCGCTATCAACGCAGCTACTTGGACTCAATTTAATGTACCACTAAATGTGCAAGACACTTCTTATGCTACGAATTTTTATAGCTCTGGAAATATTGATTTATCGGGTATTACGGGAACTGTATATGTAGCTTTTAGGTATGTTGGATCTTCATCTGGAATCACAACAACTTATCAAGTTGATAATATTGAAATTTATGGCGAATAATAATAAACATTGTATGAAAAGAGTTTCTCTGCTGTTCCTGCCAATTTTCTTTTTTTCACTTTCGTGTGAAGAAGATGAAGAGTTAAATTTTATTCAAGAAAATTATATTCTTGGTAAATGGTTTGTAACTGAAATTGGTACTGTCAACTCAAATAACACAATCGTTTATGAGGATTATATCAATGATTCTGAGTGTGAAGAAGATAATCTGGTTTTAAATCAAGAGGGTACATACGAAGAAAACAACTTTGAATTTATTAGTTCAAATTGTCAAAATGATCAAATCACCGGTACATATATTTTAGACAATAACAAAATTGTTCAAACATATACTGATAGTGGTGGACAGTTGAAACAAAAAGTACTCACAATAGTAGCTCTGACATACGAAGAGATTAATCTTAGTTATACAGATAATGAGATAAATAAAATTGTTTTTCTTAAACTAAGAAAGTAGCAGTTCTGTTTGCCATTATACATAAAAAAGTGAGAATTACATCTCACTTTTTTTGTGTGAGAGAATTTTAATCCAACTTCTCAGTTAATTTTTTAAATACTTTCTTCGCATCTTTGCCCTCGTATAGTATTTCATAAACGGCGTCGATAATTGGCGTTTTAGCACCATAATCTTGATTTAATTTGTAAGCACTTTTTACGGCATAGTAACCTTCGGCAACCATGCTCATTTCCATCATAGCAGATTTAACCGTGTATCCTTTTCCTATCATATTTCCAAACATACGGTTTCGAGAAAATACCGAATAGCCGGTCACTAATAAATCGCCCAAATAAGCCGAATTATTGATGTTTCGTTTCATTTTATGCACTTTACGAATGAATTTCTTCATTTCTCGAATGGCATTACTCATGATAACTGATTGAAAGTTATCTCCATAACCCAACCCATGCGCAATTCCGGCAGCAATGGCATAAATATTTTTAAGCATCGCAGCATATTCAGTGCCAATAATATCGTCAGAAATTTTTGTTTTGATATAATTACTTGCTAAATTTTTTGCAACAACTTTAGCTTTTTGGGCATCCGCACAAGCAATAGTCAAATAAGATAAACGTTCCAATGCTACTTCTTCTGCATGGCACGGCCCGGTAATTACTCCGATATTATCATAAGAGATGTCATATTTATTGTGAAAATGTTCACCTACAATCAGAAACGTTTCCGGTACAATACCTTTTATTGCAGAAAAAATGACTTTGTCTTTCAATGATTCTGTTAATTTCTGTAGTTCTGTATTAAGGAATGCGGACGGAATAGCAAATATCAAATAATCCGCATACTTTACTGCTTCGTTGATGTCATTGGTTAACTTTAATTTTGAATTATCAAACTCAACCGAACTCAAATAGTTCGGATTGTGCTTTTCTGCACGAATGTGATCAATAGCAGATTGATTTCGCATGAACCAACAAATTTCAGATTGGTTCACACATAACATTTTTGCAATGGCTGTTGCCCAGCTTCCACCGCCAATCACGGCAAATTTTGGTGATTCGTTCATTCGTTTACTTTGTTAGGAAAGGTAAATTTACTCTAATTTTTTAAAAACATATCCCAATTGTTCAATCAATTTTGTTGAATCAATAGTTTTACCTCGTGAAATTTGAGTAGTGTTAAATGTTGGAGGGTCTAACTTCAATTTCATTGCTATTTCTGTATAATACTTTTTTCTGCTCGGATGAAAGGGTGCAGCAGCATTGAATGTCTCACTCCAAATTTCTTTTTCAATAACTTTTTCAATAATTTGAATGCAGTCGTCTCGATGTATCAAATTGATTGGCCCATCCGGATTTTCAAGATTCTCTCTTCCGGCTAAAAAATAAACAGGATGGCGGTCTTCGCCAACCAAGCCGCCAAAACGTAAAATAGTGGTTTGAAAGGAAGTGTTTTTATTCAAAAGTTTTTCAACTGCCAATAGTTGCTTACCACTTTCTGATTCCGGAAGCGGAACGGTTTTTTCCGTCACTACAGAATCGTCATCCGCATAAACTGAAGTTGAACTGATAAAAAGTACTTTTTTAACGGTTGATTTTTCTATGTAAGGAATGAATGCTTCAATTTTGGCTGTAAAACTTTCACTCAAATTAACTCTAAGTTTGGGAGGAATATCAATAATCAAAACTTCAGAATCTTTAAGAAATTCATCAATTTCACTTTCTGAAGTAGATCCTAAAGAAATCAAAAAAGGTTGGATCTCTGATTTTCTAAGAATTTCAATTTTTGAAGGTGTTGTTGTGGAACCTTTGATTATAAAACCTTTTTCAATCAAAGATTTTGCCAAAGGAAATCCCAGCCAACCACACCCTAAAATACTAATTTGTTTCAAGGATGTCAATTTTGCTGGAAATAGAATCCCTGTTAATGGAATCTTTTTCATTTATATCCATTTCTTTTGCGAGCGTTTTTTCTTTTTTTATTTTCTGCTTCACTATAATTGCGTCATTCAGAACAAAAGGCATCGGAATAAATGCATCCGGACGTTTAGAAATAGAAAACTGAGGATTTTCCAACAAATCAAAAGAAGAAGTCATTACATCCATATCTAAAACAGCATCTTTTTTTATCTGAAAACTCAATGTGAGAGGTTTATTATTAATAGGATAGTAGTTTAACAATAGTGTTTTTTTCCGCTTATAAAAACTCCCTTGTTGATTTATGTTATTTACACCATTGGCTTTCAGATTATGAAATTTCAAATTTTCATGAGCAAAAATATCCATTCGGTTGATGTTTCTATTAGCCTTTATTTCGAGCGTTATTGATCTATACTCTCCAACAATTGTATCTCTGATAAAGCTAAAACTTGCTTTTGGAATACTTTTATTAGGAGCTTTTGTAGCATAACTAAAACCTGAATTATATTTACTTGCCACTGAATATTTATTGAGTTCTGTTGCAGGACCGGGATTTTCACCAAGATATTTTTGTGTCCATGGATCTAAAACCTGATCATAGGTAGCCCAATAATTTTGATTGGTTTCTGCATCAGCAATGTAAACTAAACTGTTTGGTTTTCCCTTTCCTTTTTCAAAATCGCTTTCCCAATGGGCTTTGATTAAAAAGCCGCAGGCAACTAAGAAAAATAGCCATCCCCAACCGGATTTTTTAGAAAATTGTCCAAAAACAGGAAGAAGTAAAAAAAATATAAATACCACAAAAAGAGCACTAGCAGCGAGCATTTTTAATCCGAGACCGATGGGTAATAATTGAATAAAAGGAACTAAAATTATCAATGTAGGAATACTCAGAAAAATGCTAACAATAGGATTTAATTTTCCAGTAATCACATAAATGGCCAAAATAATAATACCAAAGTAGGCCGGTATTATAAAAAAGGAAGCCCCTTCCAAATAAATATATAAGAACACGTTTAAGACTAACCAAAAGAACAGTGGAGCAACAAATAAACTTGGAGTTTTCTTGTGTTTTACAAATTTTGAAGCCATCCAAAAACAAATTGCCAATGTCACGCAAATAAAAGCATAAATATAACTATGACCGTTATAAGTAAATTTGTGAAGCATGTCTTGATATTGTGGATACATGGATAGAATTGCTTTCCAAACAAAAAACACCAAAAAACCGGAAATAAATAACGACCCTAAATACAGAACAACGCCTTTTATAACATCCTTAAAATTCAGTACACGTTTTCCAAAACCTAAAAAGAGTACGCCAAAAAACAAAACGAAAGCAGTAATCAGCAGGTATAAATTCCAACTAAAGGGATAATGAATAAAACCAAAGGGAATACTAAAATAAACATGGTCAGCATCGGTTTTTAATTGGTTCAAATCTGCATTTGCAAAATAAGTCAGCAAAGGCATCAAATACGTGGCCTGATGTTCCAAGCATTCCGGCGTAAAATTTTCATAATTATCCTGAACGGTATGGTAATCAAAATGGTCATCGATATACGCAAAATTAAATCCGGGGATATTCGCTTTTTCGCGAAAAGCAGTTAAATCGGTATCGTTGGGAAGCATTTTATAAATGCTGTACATGAGTGAATTGGATACAGGATAGCTCGTTCCGGCAGCGGCAAAACCTTTGATAAGATTTGCATTACCACTGTTTGTTTCTAGCAACATCATTGAAGGACCTTTGGTGCCACGAGCTTCAAAGTTCAACACAAGTCCTACATTTTTTGCCCACGGATGTTCTGAAGCAAAAGCATACGCCCCATTTAAACCGAGTTCTTCGGCATCAGAAAACACTATGATTATATCATTTTTGTTTGGAGAATTATTGTGAAGAAAGGTTCGAATACCTTCTAAAATAACAGCTAATCCATTCGCATCATCACTGGCTCCATACGATTTTGAATGTGGAGCACTATCGTAATGTGTTAATAATAGCAAGGCTTTTGAAGAATCGGAACCTTTAATGCGGGTAATAATATTTTGTGTTTCAACTAAGTTATTCCATTTACTTAAAATAGCACTTTTTTGAACTTCGGTTTCTAGTCCCAATTTTTTTAGTTCAGTATCCAGATAATTAACAACATTCTGATGATACGAACTGCCCACATAATGTGGTTCTTTCGAAATTATTTTTATATGCTTTAATCCTCTAGCCGCAGAAAATTCAGAAAGAGGAGTGTCTTCCTTTGAGTAATCACTGGGCATCATTCGATAAAAAATAAAAGCAATGATGCCAATTAGCAGAATTGCGGATAGCAAAGAAGCATAATTTTTTCTCATGATTGGTTAATTCAATTTGTTAATGGTCTTTTTTTACTAACATATAATACTCATTTTCCAAAATCATGTACCCTTGGTCATATAAAAAATGATAGGTATTACCCGTTTTTGTATGCAAAATAGAAGTGAAATAGTCAAAATCAAAACCCTTACTTAGTAACTTTGATTTGGTGGCTTTACTCTTTCCCTCCACATTTAGTTCGCACAAAATACGGTAATTTTTGCGTAACTTGTTGTTGATGTTACGCATTAAATTGGTGCTGTCCTTGTTTATTTTGTTATTGTAAGCATTCCTACAACCGTCGCTGCAAAACTTTTTATCTTCGCGGCCAATAATTTTTTCACCGCATTCTAAGCAATTCTTCATAAGTAGTAAAACTTTTAAAATCAAGTAAATATAGGAATTATTTTCCATTTGCAAACGGTTACAAACAGTTACAACCGAAAGTAATTGTTTTACAACCGAATAAATTTTACAAACCGCCACAACTTTGTACCGTTGATTCAAAACAACTATCAACAAAATCATTTATAAACCATTTAAATTTTTAAACGCCATGAAAGCATTAAAAAACAAAGTTCAGTTAATCGGTCATGTAGGCAAAGACCCAATCATCAAAGATTTTGAAGGAGGAAAAAAATTAGCCAATTTATCACTTGCAACCAAAGATGTGTATGTGAGTAAAAAAGGAGATCAAGTAGAACAAACCCAGTGGCACAATATTGTAGCTTGGGGAAAAACGGCAGAAATCATCGAACGATTTGTTGAAAAAGGAAAACAAATTGGTATCACCGGAAAACTTACTTCCAGAACTTATGATGATAAAGAAGGAAACAAACGCTACGTTACAGAAGTAGTTGTGAGTGAATTGCTTTTGATGAAATAATTTATCAATAACAATACAAAAGTCAAAGTCAAATACAAAATTCAATAAAAAAACAATTTCAATTATTAATAGAATCTGAAAAGACTTCAGATTAAATCTTTAAATTTTATACGCCATGAACACAATGAAAAACAGAGTACAGTTAATCGGTCATGTAGGAAATGACCCGGAAGTAAAAACCTTTGAAGGTGGAAAAGTAGCCAATTTAAATATTGCTACGAATGATTCATACACCAACAAAAAAGGAGAGAAAGTAGAACAAACGGAATGGCATCGTATTGTTGCCTGGGGTTCTACAGCAGAAATTATCGAAAAATTCGTGACCAAAGGAAAAGAGATTGCCATTGAAGGTAAGTTATCCACCCGAAGCTACGACGATAAAGATGGAAACAAACGCTACATTACAGAAGTGGTTGTTAGTGATGTGATGTTATTAGGAAAATCAAATTAAACCATTAAACACAAGAAATCATGAATATTAAACATTTCAGAGTTCGTGTGAGTGGGGAACATTTACAGAACGATCAAAACGCCATCAATCAATTTTTGAATGAAGTAGTCGTTAAAAAAACAGCCACCAATTTTATTGCAGGAATGATTGATTATTGGTCCGTATTAGTCTTTTTCGAACCTAAAATTAGCGAATCGAAAGAATCCAAAGAAGAGGAAAAAGTGACTGTTTCCAGTTTTGAAGAATTAAGTTCGGCAGAGCGAAATACCTTAAATTCCTTGAAAAATTGGAGAAGCGAAAAATCAAACAAATTAGGTTTGCCACAATACATGATTTGTCACAATTCGGAACTTATGACCATTGCAAAAGTTAAACCGGAATCAGTTGATGAGTTAAAGAAAATCAAAGGTTTTGGTGAACAAAAAATCTCTCGTTATGGTACAGATATTATTTCTTTATTGAGAGCGAGTTAATTAGTTTGATCCATTTTTGATTAGTTTAAAAAACCATCTGCTGCGTCGGATGGTTTTTTTTGTATATTTAAAGTCCTAATTTTAAATTAATTAACCATGGCAATAAAAAGTTATCAAGGAGAATTAGTTGGTAAAGCAGCTCCAAAAGCAGAAGAAATCCGAGTGGAACATTACATGAACAAGGCTGTTGTAAGTTTTAAAACAACTCAAGATATTATAGAAATCATGGATGCTTTAGTGAAAAATGGAATTTCCGGAGGACCCATTGTTTCAGAATCTAATGAAGTGATTGGTTTTATTTCCGAGGGTGATTGTATTAAGCAAATGACAGAAAGTAAATATTATAATTTACCGTTAGAAGAAATGAGTATTGAGCATTACATGACTACAAGTGTCATTTGTGTGGGTCCTGAAGACAGTTTATTAGATATCGCAAACAAGTTTTTAGCGACCAAAAAAAGAAATTTTCCGGTGGTTCACGACGGAAAACTAATAGGTTTAATTAGTCAGAAAAATGTTTTAAAAGCGGTGCTTGATTGGAAAGGCACGCATTATCCGCGTCATTAATAGAACAATTCTTTAGCTACTCTATACGTGTTTGCATGAGCATCAACAATCGTTTTGATGTTCGGTGAATAACCACCACCCATACTTACTTGAACGGGAATTTCGTATTTTTTACATAAATCAAATACAATTTCATCTCTTTTTTTACAACCTTGTATTGTGCAGGAAAGTTTTCCTAGTTTGTCTGATTCTAAAATATCAACACCAGCCAAATAAAATATAAAATCCGGTTTTTGTGAATCAATTATATGAGGAAGATTATTCAAAAGTAGTTTTAAAAACGAATCATCAGTAGTTCCATCAGGTAAATCGATATCTAAATCAGAACATTCTTTTTTAAACGGATAATTTGATTTGCCATGCATTGAAAAGGTAAAAACTGAGGTGTTATTTCGAAAAATCTGTGCGGTTCCGTTTCCTTGATGTACATCTAAATCAACAATAACTATTTTCTTGGCTAACTTTTGATTGAGCAGAAACATTGCACCGATTGCTTGATCGTTCAATAAACAAAAAGCTTCGCCATGATTACTATATGCATGATGTGTTCCGCCGGCAATGTTAAAGGCAATTCCTTTCTCAAAAGCTTTTTCACAACCTATAATTGTGCCGTTGGCAATTCGCAATTCGCGTTCAACAAGCTCTTTTGACAACGGAAACCCAATTTTTCGTGCGGCTTTTGGTTCCAATGTTAATTGAATCAAATCATTTACATATTCGGAAGTGTGAACGGACAAAACATGTTTCAAATCCGGAAGATCCGGTTCAAAAAAATCAGATGAAGCAGCGGTTCCTTCATATACCAACTGTTGTGGCAGCAATTCATATTTTTGCATCGGAAACCGATGACCATCAGGTAAAGGATGTTTATAAATAGAATGAAAAGCAATGGGAATCATTGATAGCGATCAAAAGTTATAGGCCATAACCATCTTCAAATTTTCGCAATATAATTTGCTTCGCTTTTGAGTCGTAATAGGTTAGAATAAAATAGTCTTTATATTTTATAGTGTTTTGAAGCGTTATCGTACTGTTTTCTTGTAAAAATCCGGACATAAAGTCAATGGCTAAGGGACTAAACGGAATATTTTTAGATTTAAATTCGGTGTCAAATCGACACTCAAAATACACATTTTGTAAAACCTCATCAAATCCGGCATCCGGCATAGGTACATCACCTCCTAACATAAGCCCACCAATAGTAATCAATGCCCCTAAAGCCACGCCGTCATAAGAAACAACGTTGTTGGTTCCGCCGACAGTGAGAAGTAAATCCCCTTGCATTTCGTAGACGGATATTCCCGTCGATTTATTGTTTAATCGCTTTAAAAACTTTTGCGTGTTTTTTATCTCTTGTGGTTGATAATCAGCATTTTGATAATATAATGGAGAATTTTTAAAACTAATTTGTTCACTTTCCAATACACTGTAACTAATCACGGGTTCAATTCCCTGATAATCGTGCTTAGCAAGTACTAATTGCGTTTCATTTGCTTTAAATTGGTACAGTTTTTCCTGAACATAAAAAGAATTGGAATTTCCTGCACCGGAAGCTAATGTAGGTTGTGAAAAAAGTTTTTCAGTAATTGCAAACGTATTCCAATCGATTTCAAAGGCTTGTGTTTGTAAAGAAAAAGGGTCCAACGTTATAAGTAATTTATCTTTTAAAGGATAAATTTTTATTTTATTAACGGCTAAAAATAATGGGGTAAAAAAATCATTGTCAATAATTTCAATTGGATTTGTTGCGAGGTATTCTGCAATCGTCGCTGGAGCAGAACCGGGTAAATTTAATTTAAAAGCACTAAAATCTAAAATTTTTTCATCGTAGCGGTTACCTCTGAGAATATATAATTTTAGTTGCTTATCTTTCTTTTGATAACTCAAAAAATACAGTTGATTGTTTTGTTCAAACGATGCTAGGATGTTTTCATCAGTAAATGGAATGTCAAAAAAAATAGTGGCTATTTTACGTTGAACAAAATCATAAGTAACTGCCATCACTTTTCTGTTGTCCTCAGTTGCCCAATAGAAAACAATATTTCTTTTATGATTAAAACTGTTCCCAATAACTCTTGGATAATTTTTATCCGTTTTTGTTTGTAAGCTATCATCAAAAAAAAGAGCAGAATTGTATTTTAACAGCGTTGTATTGTCTTTATCTGCCGCTAAAACATAAAGTTCATCCGTTGAAACATCAACTTTTGAAATCAGTTGATGATATATGGTTGATCTTTTGAATTCTAAGTCAGTCGAAACAATTTTAGTTTGGCTAAATAAACCAAACATGCAAAACAACAACACTAAGGTTAAACTCTTTTTCATGATTTTTAAGCTACTGTTAATCAAAGATACTTTAAATTGCTCGCTCCATTAAAATTGGAAGAACTTCTCCTATGTTATTTAACGTTTTGAAATTACGATGTTCAATCGTATAATCAATTCGCTCATAGGCCCAAGTAGTTTGATAAGGGATGTGAATCGCGTGACCCTCCAATTTCAAAACAGGTAATACATCAGATTTTAAAGAATTTCCAATCATCACAAAATTATCCGGTTGAATATCCAATCGGCCCAGCATTTTTTGATAATCTATTTCCGTTTTATCCGACATCACTTCAATGTGGTGAAAGTAATTACCAATGCCCGAATCATGTAATTTTCGGTGTTGGTCTTTTAAATCACCTTTGGTGGCAACAATTAATTTATGTGTCCCGTTTAATTGTTGTAAAACATTTGCTACTTCCGGTAATAATTCAACTGGTTTTTGCAACAAATCTTTTCCAATGGCCATAATCTGTTCAATCCCTTTTCCTGTAATCTGATGATTGGTTAGTTGCAAAGCTGATTCAATCATCGAAAGTGTAAAAGCCTTGATGCCAAAACCATATAAGGGTAAATTCTTGACTTGATGATTTAAAATCAGACCCAGTATTTCCTGACTGGAAGCAAAATCTTGAAACAAACGACAAAAGCGTTCCTGAGCTTCATCAAAATAAGGCTCGTTGTGCCACAAGGTGTCGTCTGCATCAAAAGCGATTACTTTTTTGGTCATTTTTATCTTTTAATTATGCGATTTATTTTTTTATTACCTTACTAAAGGTTTTTTTGTCGTTTAAACCAATCTGTAAAAAATATACTCCACTCTCTAATTCTGATAAATCAATTTTTGTTTTAATATTTTCCAAGGACTTTACAATTCTACCTGAAATATCATAAATTAAAATAAAGGGTATCTGATCAACATCTGTCGGTAAAAAAAGAAAGTCATTTGTTGGGTTTGGGTAAAGATTAATCCCATTATTTGAATTAAAATTGGTTGTAGATAAGTTCTGTAAATAAGATAATGCATTGAAAGCATTTACTCTACCTGCTCCATAATATTGATCCCACCCCAGAATGTCTTCACTGGGGTTGCCAACTTGATCTTGAGCAGTATTTCTTAATATTGTTCTAACTTCTGTAACAGTTAAGTTGGGATCAATTGACAACATCAAGCTAACTATTCCTGCAACTAATGGAGTTGCCTGAGAAGTTCCTCCCCAATATGATCCATAATTAGTATTTGATGTATGAGATAATCCATAGATGAAATTTCCTGGTGCAACAACATCAATGTGACTACCATAATTGCTTCCACTTGTTGCACTCCAAAAGAAAGGCACACTTCTGTAATCATTTGGATTTGTGGAACCTACTGCGATTGCATTTGGAAAAGCTGCCGGATAATAACTAACATTGTTGTTGAAATTCATCATACAAGCTATAACAGGGATATTTTGATTATAAGCAAAATTTATAGCGTTTTCATAAGCAACAGAGTAACCACTTCCTCCTATCGATATACTAATTACATCTACGCCTACACTCACTGCATAGTAAATTGATGAAATGATGTTTGAAGTTAACCCAGAATTACTTTGATTGAGTACTTTTAAAGGTAAAAGTTTGCAATTCCAATCTACTCCAGCATATCCAATGCTATTATTGGAATTTGCAACTGCAATTCCGGTTACGTTGGTTCCGTGACCGTGATCATCTGTGGGGTTGTTGTCATTGTTTACGAAGTCCCAGCCTGAAAAATCATCAATATATCCGTTGAGGTCATCATCTACTCCATTTAATTGTTCTAATGTGTTGAACCAAAATCTACCATTAAATTCAGGATGATCCATTTTAATTCCAGAGTCAATTACGGCCATTACAATAGTTGAACTCCCTGTTGTAATGTCCCAAGCTTCAATCATATCCACATCAGCATCTGAAACAGAAGGGCTTAATAAAAATGTCCCATCGTTATGCAGGCCCCATTGTCTAAAAAAAAATTGATCATTAGGTATAGTTGATAGCGGAGTAAAGCTTTGTAATATATCCACATTTTCATTTTGTTTTATGCTGGAACCCTGTGAAATGTAATCGGGTTCTACATAGTCAAATAGGTTAGTTTCTTCAAGTTTTTTTATTATCGTCTCTATGTTAACATCAGATTCAAAAACAACAACTAATGGATTTCCATTTAAGATTTTAGAACTTGATATATTTAATTTTTTTACTTCCAACACTGCGTTTTCATCAAACAAAAAATTCAATTCGTCAAAATCATTTAAATTAGTAACAGTTTTTTGATTGTCCTTTCTTAAACCTAAAATAATGCTAGTTTTAGAAAATAACATTTCCTGGGCATTCATACCAACTGTTAGAAATACTATAATTGCAATTAAATTTTTTTTCATACTTGTGTTTTTAAAAAATTAAAAAAGTTACATTTAACTTATCATCGCCCCATTATCAACCCCATCACCATCCGGATTCACAAATACCAATTTCCCTTCCGCATTATTGGTCATCAAAATCATTCCTTGACTATCAACGCCACGCAAGGCTCTTGGTGCTAAATTGGCTAAAATTGTTACGCGTTTTCCAACT
>NZ_JBILTE010000082.1:0-11584 GCF_044371705.1 Flavobacterium sp.
CTTCATCTGTACGTTGGAGTGAAGATGCTGGGGGTAATGAGATATTAACCAGTGCATATCCTTGATCCTCTTCAGGAATAAAACCCATTGGAATTTTTTTACCTAACAAAGTGACAGCAAGCAAAACCACAGCAAGCAAAGCGACAATCCGTATCGATTTCTTTGCAAAAAAAGTAGCTCCTTTTAAATATCCGCCGGTAACTTTTTCGAAAATCCTATTGAAACCAGCAAAAAATTTAGCCAACCATCCTGTTTGTTCTTCCACCGGTTTTGTGGGTTTTAAAAGCATCGCACACAAAGCAGGGCTTAAAGACAAAGCACTAAATGCGGAGAAAGCAACAGAAACTGCAATAGTAATCGCAAACTGTTGGTAAAATCGTCCAGTGATTCCGGGTGTCATTGCCACGGGAACAAATACCGCAATCAAAATTAAAGCAATTGCAATTACTGGCCCTGAAACTTCTTTCATTGCCTGAATTGTAGCCTCTCGAGGAGTTTTACCTTTTTCGATATGATGCATTACAGCTTCAACCACTACAATGGCATCATCTACCACTATACCAATCGCCAAAACTAACCCCAATAAAGAAAGTGTATTGATGGAAAATCCCAACATTGGGAAAACAGCAATAGTTCCAATTAAAGAAATAGGTACGGTTATCAAAGGAATTAATGTAGCTCGCCAGTTTTGAAGAAAAATAAATACTACGAGAATTACTAACAATACCGCTTCAAAAAGTGTATGAACAATGTCTTCAACACCGGCAGTAATGGCAAGCGTTGTATCTAAAGATTCTTGAAATTCTATATCTTTAGGGAATTTTTCAGCTATTTCTTTCATCGCTTTTTTTGCGGCTTCTGCAACCTCAAGAGCATTACTCCCCGGCATTTGATACAAAGCTATTACAGCACTTGGCGAACTATTTCTTCTGGCACTTGAACTGTAGTTTTCAGATCCCAATTCAATGCGAGAGATATCACTCAATAAAACTTGTGCTCCATCGTCATTACTTCGAACTACAATATTTCCAAATTGTTTTTCAGTAACTAAACGGTCTTGCAGAGTAACTCCATAAGTAAACTCTGTCCCTTGTGGAGCTGGTTCTGACCCAAATTTTCCACCGGGACTAATCATGTTTTGAGCATTCAAAGCATTTTTTACCTCATCAACTGTTACCCCTAATTTAGACATTATGTCAGGTTTGAGCCAAATACGCATCGAGTAATCACTCCCGCCAAAAAGTGAAACTTCTCCAACCCCATTTATACGTCCCAACTGATCGACTACGTTGATGCTGGCATAGTTATTCAAAAATTTAGCATCAAATTTTGGATTGGTTGAAGTAATGGTAAACAACATCATTGGAAAAGACAATGATTTTTTAACTACAACTCCTTGTTGTTTTACACTAGAAGGCATAAAAGGTGCAGATTGAGCCTGACGGTTTTGCGTAAGCATATTGGCATTATCCAAATTGGTGCCCACATCAAAAGTCACTTCAATTGTACAAGCTCCATCAGATGTATTGGTAGATTTCATATACAACATGTTTTCTACCCCGTTTACTTTTTGTTCAATTGGAGTAGCAACAGCTTGTTCAACATTTAGTGCATTTGCGCCTGTAAAACGAGTTGTAATTTTTACAACCGGAGGATTTATATCTGGATATTGTGAAACTGGTGTTTTCTGTAATGCAAGTAATCCGAGTATCACAATTATGATACTAATTACCATGGCTACAATCGGTCTTCGAACAAAAAATTCTCCCATGAGTAAGGTGGCTTAATTATTTAATTTGTGCTGTATTAGTTACATCCTGACCAGGTAGCCAATTTATTTTTTTTGGAACTATTAGACTTCCGCTTTTTAATAACGAAGTTCCTCCTAATGCTATTTTATCTCCTGCTTTTAAACCGTCTTCTATCACATATCCATCTTTGAAGGTTGGTCCGGGAGTTATAACCCTCATTTCTACCTTATTATCAGCAGCCAACACATATACTTGATAAATTCCTTGCATTTCAATCACAGCACGTTGCGGAATTACAATGGCATCTTTACGAACATCAGTAACAATTCCAACTTTAACATACTGTCCCGGACGGAGTAATTTATCTGGATTTGGGAAAGCAGCTTCAAAAGTAATGGCCCCTGTTGATGGATCAATTTGTCGGTCAGCAAAACTCATTTTACCTAATTGTGGATACATTGAGCCATCGGATAATTTAAGTGTTATTGATTGCCCTATTCCTTTTAATGTTGAATTTTCTTTTGTATATTCTCTGAAAATGCGAAGGTACTCTTGTTCGCTAATTGTAAAACGCACTCTTACATCTCCCAAATCTGAAATAGTGTTTAAAACTGTCATTGCTCCTGGACGGACATAATCGCCAACTCGTACTTTTGAAATTCCTATCAATCCTGTAATGGGTGCTGTAATTCTGCAATAACTTAATTCTATTTTTGCATTTTCTAATGATGCTGTCGAAGCCTTCATTCTTGCTACTGAAGCATTATAAGCTTCTTTCGCAGCAATTAATTCTCTTTGACTTAGAGCATTCATTTTAGCTAATGGTTCTATCATGTCTAAATCAGATTTAGTTTTAGACAAACTAGCTTGAGATTCTGCCAAAGTACCTTGTGCTTGACTAACTCTTGTTTGAATTTGCAAGGGGTCAATGGTGTAAAGCAATTCTCCTTTTGTAACAACACTACCTTCTTTAAAATTTAAACTTTCAATTACTCCATCAACACGAGGGTTGATTTGAATATCTGATTGACCAAAAGTTTGTCCGGTATATTCCGATTCTAAGCGTACATCTTGTTGTAAGACTTCAATAATTCCTATTTCTAAAGGTTTAGCTTCCGGAGCAATTTCCTTTTTACAAGAAAGAAAAGATGTTAAAAGAATAAATTGAATTAGTAACTTACTTGAATTATAGGACACTTTCATAGTGATTTGTTTTTTTGTAAAAGTATTCATAAGTTAAATAAAACCAAAAAATTAAGCTGATAATTTAGTAGTAATTATGTAATTTAAATAATGAATTTTGTAAGACTTTATCCAAATTCTTCCATAAGAGTAAATTTTATACCGCTTTTTACCATGATCTCATTTTTTTAAATTAAAGTATTTTCCTAAATAATTAGTTTTTAGTCAAGCTCTATCATCGCTTTTACCTGCTCGGCAACTTTTCTCAACAGTTCAATGTGTGTGGACAAAATTATCTTTCTTTAAGCAGCCAAAAGCAAAGTAATTTTGTTACCTGAACTAAAAAATTTACCTTTGCAAACGAATTCTTCCATTTAGAGTTCTTAAAAATTTTGTAAAGACGTAACATGTTACGTCTCTATCTAACTCAAACTGTTTATAGCATGCAACTGTATAACACAATGCGAGCAGAGGAAAGAGCCGAACTTATTGACCAAGCCGGCAAACAACGACTCACCTTGTCTTTCTATGCTTACGCAAAAATTGAAGACCCTAAAAAATTTAGAGACGATTTATTCTTAGCTTGGAATCCACTGGATGTTTTAGGCAGAATTTATGTTGCCAACGAAGGGATCAATGCCCAACTTTCATTACCGGCAGATAACTTTTATTATTTCAAAGATACCATTGAAAAATATGATTTTATGCAAGGTATTCGATTGAATATTGCCCGAGAGCACGATGATCATTCCTTTTTAAAGTTAACGATTAAAGTCAGACATAAAATTGTCGCGGATGGTTTGGATGACTCTACTTTTGATGTTACCAACAAAGGAATTCACTTAAAAGCAAAAGAATTCAATCAATTACTTGAAGACCCAAACACCATTGTAGTTGATTTTAGAAACCATTACGAAAGTGAAATTGGTCATTTTAAAGGAGCTATTACTCCGGATGTGGACACCTTTCGAGAATCATTGCCCATAATCGAAGCACAGTTAAAAGATTTCAAAGAAGATAAAAATTTATTGATGTATTGCACCGGAGGAATTCGATGCGAAAAAGCAAGTGCTTTTTTTAAGCATAAAGGTTTCAAAAATGTGTACCAACTGGAAGGCGGAATTATTGAATATGCCCGTCAAATTGAACAAGAAGGTTTGCCAAGTAAATTCATTGGTAAAAATTTCGTTTTCGATCATCGATTGGGAGAACGAATCACCAATGATATCGTATCACAATGTCATCAATGTGGCAAACCATGCGATAATCACACCAATTGTGTAAACGATGGTTGTCATTTATTATTCATACAATGCGATGAATGCAAAGATAAAATGGATAATTGTTGTTCAACTGAATGTCAGGAAATCATTCATTTGCCCTTAGCGGAACAAGTGAAACTGCGAAAAGGCATTCAAAAAGGAAACATGATTTTCAAAAAAGGTAAATCAGATGCACTAAAATTCAAACATTCCGGTTTATTGAGCGATGAATCCCTATCTATAGCTGAAAAGCCAAAACCCATCCGCGAACGTATCAAACGCAAAAAAATAATGGTAGGCAAAGCACAACATTATTACACAAAAGCACAAGTGGGTTTGTTCTTAATTGAAAATCAAGAAATAAAATCTGGTGATACCGTTTTAATTTGTGGACCAACTACCGGAAATCAAGAGCTAATTCTAGAAAATATTTTTATTAATGGCAAAGCAGGTACTATTGCAAAATCAGGTGACAAATTAACTTTTGCTGTTCCGTTCAGAATTCGCTTATCAGATAAGTTGTTTAAAATTATACATTGATAATTTTATAAATCACAGCTGCAAAAGCCTATTTTTCATTCATAAAATAGGCTTTTCTTTTTTAATTATAGAAATTAAAGCAGTTTATACTTCTATAAAAAAAATACTATCTTTACACACTTAACGTTTGATGACTAGTAGTTCCTTATTTTTTTAGGAGCGATCAATATATATAATTAAATTATGGCTTGTACAAACTGTTCTACCGGGAGTAAAGATGGAGGAGCTCCCAAAGGATGTCAAAATAAAGGGACTTGCGGCACCGATAGCTGCAACAAATTAACGGTTTTCGATTGGTTGGCTAATATGAGCTTGCCTGGCGGACAAGAACCGTTTGATTGTGTGGAAGTGCGTTTCAAAAACGGACGGAAAGAATTTTATCGCAATACTGAAAAACTTACCTTAAGCATTGGTGACATAGTAGCCACCGAAGCTTCTCCGGGGCATGATGTTGGAATCGTTACACTTACGGGAGAATTAGTTAAAATTCAAATGAAGAAAAAAGGCGTTAGCATTACTAGCCCTGAAATTGTAAAAGTATATCGAAAAGCTTCTCAAAAAGACATTGATATTTGGACGGATGCAAGAGCAAAGGAAGAACCAATGAAAGTGAAAGCCCGTGAAATTGCCATTCAGCTTAAGTTACAGATGAAAATTTCTGACATTGAATTTCAAGGGGATGGTTCAAAAGCTACGTTTTATTACACTGCTGAAGATCGAGTAGATTTTCGTCAGTTGATTAAAGAATATGCTCAAACATTTAAAGCCCGAATTGAAATGAAACAAGTAGGTTTCCGTCAGGAAGCTGCTCGTTTAGGTGGCATTGGTTCTTGTGGTCGCGAATTGTGTTGTTCTACTTGGTTAACCGATTTTAGAAGTGTAAATACTTCGGCAGCAAGATATCAGCAACTATCTTTAAACCCACAAAAATTAGCAGGTCAATGCGGAAAATTAAAGTGTTGTTTGAATTATGAACTAGACACTTACATGGATGCTTTGAAAGATTTTCCAGATTTTGAAACCAAATTATACACCGAAAAGGGAGATGCTTATTGCCAGAAACAAGATATTTTCAAAGGTTTGATGTGGTTTGCTTATGCAGAAAACAACGCCAATTGGCATGTGTTGAATATTGAACAGGTGAAAGAAATTGTTGCCGAAAACAAAAAGAAAATTAGAGTTTCTTCGTTAGAAGATTTTGCGGTTGAAGTAGTTCAAGAGAACAAAAAAGACTTTAACAATGCAATGGGTCAGGAAAGCATTACGCGTTTTGATCAACCCAAAAACAAAAAGAGACCCAACAAAAAAAGAAAGCCTAATCCGAATAGAAATGAACAAAAAAAGTAATCTACTATTCCTGATTATACTGATTTGTTTCACCTCATGTGACAAAAAAAGAATCTTCGACGAGTATAAATCTGTCGGACAAACATGGCATAAGGATAGTGTAGTTTCTTTTTCGTTTTCACAGAAAGACACGCTAAAACCGTACAATTTGTTTGTAAATTTGAGAAACAACAACAAGTATCCTTACAATAATTTATTTTTGATTGTTGAATTAGAGCAGCCCAACAAACAAACAATTGTAGATACGTTAGAATATCAAATGGCAAATGCCGAAGGAACGCTCTTAGGTGACGGTTTTACCGAAACAAAAGAAAGTAAGCTTTTTTATAAAGAAAAATACCAATTCAAAAATTCAGGAACCTATAATGTGTATATCCAACACGCAGTTAGACATTCCGGTAAAATTACCGGTGTTGAAAACCTAGACGGAATTCTAGATGTAGGGTTTAGAATTGAATCAACAGAATAATACTACTATGGCTCAAAAAAAGAAAACGGAAGTAAAAGACATCGCTTATTATCAAAAGAAATTTTGGAAGGTGTTTTTTATTGGATTGGGAAGTGTTTTTGCCTTCTTCTTTTTAACTTCTTTGGGAGTATTTGGCTCTATGCCATCGTTTGATGAATTAGAGAATCCTGATTCAAATTTAGCCACCGAAATTATTTCTTCTGACGGAGTAGTTTTGGGTAAATTTTATCGAGAAAATCGTTCTCCTGTTAAATATGAAGATTTGCCTCAACATTTGGTCGATGCATTAATTGCCACCGAAGACGAACGTTTTTATGAACATTCGGGAATTGACGCAAGAGGAACTTTAAGAGCTGTGGCTAGTCTTGGAGCAGATGGAGGAGCCAGTACTATTTCGCAACAATTAGCTAAACTTTTATTTCATGGAGAAGGTTCAAGATTTATACTATTCAGAATCGTTCAAAAAGTAAAAGAGTGGATTATTGCAACCAAATTAGAACGTCAATATACTAAAAATGAAATCATTGCTCTGTATTTAAACAGAGCCGATTTTTTGAATAATGCAGTAGGAATTCGATCTGCTTCTAAAATATATTTTCAAAAGGAACCACGTGATTTAACTATAGAAGAAAGTGCCTTACTAGTGGGAATGTTAAAAAATCCACGGTATTATAATCCCAGAAAGGAAAGTAAAAAAGAATTAGTATTAAATCGAAGAAATACAGTTTTATCTCAAATGGTTCGAAATAACTTTTTAGAACCTGAAGCAAAAGCAATTTTAGAGAAAAAACCAATCGAGTTAAATTTTAAAGCTGAAAGCCATACAGATGGAATTGCAACTTATTTTAGAGAATATCTGCGGAATTACATGAAAAAATGGATTGATGAAAATAAAAAGCCGGATGGCACTGATTACAATATTTACAGCGACGGATTAAAAATCTACACAACCATCGATTCTAGAATGCAAACCTATGCGGAAGAAGCTGTGGACGAACATTTGAAAAATCTTCAGGTTGAATTTTTTAAGCAACAAAAGAAAAATAAAAACGCTCCGTTTTATAGAATCTCTGAAGAAGAAACGGATAAATTGATGAGTCGTGCCATGAAAAATTCTGAGCGTTGGCGAATGATGAAACTTCAGGATAAAAGTGATGAAGAAATTATCAAATCATTTGATGTAAAAACAGAAATGAAAGTCTTCACTTGGAAAGGTGAACGCGATACGATTATGACTCCAATGGATTCCATACGTTATTACAAACACTTTCTCCGAACAGGTATGATTTCTATTGAGCCGGAAACCGGACAAATTAAAGCGTGGGTTGGCGGTATCAATTACAAACATTTTCAGTACGATCATGCAGGTCAAGGTGCGAGACAAGTAGGTTCTACATTCAAACCATTTGTTTATGCAACAGCCATTGCAGAACATAATATGTCGCCTTGTGATTCAATTATCGACAGTCCCTTTACCATTCCAAAAGGAAGACATAATGTAACTGCCAATTGGACACCTAGAAACTCAACCGGAGAATATCGTGGAATGATCACATTAAAAAAGGCCTTGGCAAATTCTGTCAACACCGTATCAGCTAAATTAATTGATAAAACAGGTCCACAAGCAGTTGTTGATATGGCTCATAATTTAGGGGTTACGGCCGAAATCCCTGTTCAACCATCTATTGCTTTAGGAGCTGTTGAAATTACCGTTCAAGATATGGTGGCAGCATTTAGTACTTTTGCAAACAAAGGAATCTATATTAAACCGCAATTTATTACAAGAATTGAAGATAAAAACGGTAATGTTTTATTTGAAACCATTCCGGAATCGCACGATGTTTTAAATGAAGATATTTCCTATGCTGTTGTAAAGTTAATGGAAGGTGTAACCGAATCTGGAACAGGAACCCGCTTACGATGGGGTGGTGCCGGCTTTAGAAACTACAAATACAGCTTTACAAACCCAATTGCTGGAAAAACAGGAACCACTCAAAATAATTCAGATGGTTGGTTTATGGGTTTTGTGCCCAATTTATGTACCGGAATTTGGGTAGGTTGTGAAGATCGCTCCGCACGATTTAGTACAACACATATGGGCCAGGGTGCAACTATGGCCTTGCCGATTTGGGGATTATATATGGATAAATGTTATAAAGATGGTAAACTAAACGTTTCAAAAGAAGCTTTTGAACGACCTAAAAACTTATCGATTAAAGTAGACTGTTATAAACCCGCAGTAGTTGACTCTTTAGACTTTGATCAAGATGTGAAAGAGTTTAATATCAATTAAATTATACCTAATCAAACACTAGAATCGCCTTTGACAAAAGGCGATTTTTTTATACCTTTAAACCTTGTTATTAAATAACTATTTATGATTACAAGAACAGTTAAAAACGTAAATGAAGCCCTGCAAGGTGTCGAAAACGGAATGACCATAATGCTTGGTGGATTTGGACTTTGTGGAATACCGGAAAACACGATTGCAGCATTAGTGAAAATGGGAGTTACCAACCTAACTTGTATTTCTAACAATGCGGGTGTAGATGATTTTGGATTGGGACTTCTGCTACAAAAAAATCAAATTAAAAAAATGATATCGTCGTATGTGGGAGAAAATGCAGAATTTGAAAGACAGATGTTATCAGGCGAATTAGATGTGGAATTAACTCCTCAAGGCACTTTAGCAGAAAAATGTAGAGCAGCACAACATGGAATTCCCGCATTTTTTACGCCTGCAGGTTACGGAACAGAAGTTGCCGAAGGCAAAGAAACCCGCGAATTCAATGGTAAAATGTATGTAATGGAAGAAGCCTACAATGCCGATTTTGCTATTGTAAAAGCCTGGAAAGGTGACGAAGCAGGAAATCTTATTTTTAAAGGAACCGCTAGAAATTTTAATTCGTGCATGGCAGGAGCTGCAAATATAACCATTGCGGAAGTAGAAGAATTAGTTCCCGCAGGAACGTTAGACCCCAATCAAATACACATCCCTGGAATCATGGTCAACCGCATTTTTCAAGGTGAGAAGTACGAAAAACGCATTGAACAACGAACCGTTAGACAAAGATAATGTGCCAATGGAACAATATGCCAATGTGACAATTAATTGGCCTATTAATTCCCAAATCGACAAATCGACACATCAACTCATTGACACATCGACACATTAAATTGACACATCGACACATTAAAACATTGACACATTAAAAAATGGCATTAGATAAAAACCAAATTGCAAAACGAATTGCAAAAGAAGTCAAAGACGGTTATTACGTAAATCTCGGAATCGGAATTCCAACATTAGTGGCGAATTTTGTTCGAACAGATATTTCTGTTGAATTTCAAAGCGAAAATGGAGTGCTTGGAATGGGCCCTTTTCCCTTTGAAGGTGAAGAAGATGCAGACATCATCAACGCAGGAAAACAAACCATTACAACGCTTCCCGGAGCTTCCTTTTTTGACTCTGCTTTTAGTTTTGGAATGATTCGCAGTAAAAAAGTCGATTTAACAATTTTAGGAGCTATGGAAGTTTCTGAAAAGGGCGATATCGCCAACTGGAAAATTCCCGGAAAAATGGTGAAAGGAATGGGTGGTGCAATGGATTTAGTTGCCTCTGCCGAAAATATTATTGTGGCCATGATGCATGTAAACAAAGCCGGAGAATCGAAAGTATTAAAAAATTGCACATTGCCTTTAACCGGGGTAGGATGCGTTAAAAAAATAGTAACGGAACTTGCCGTGATGGATGTAACGCCAAAAGGTTTTAAATTGCTAGAAAGAGCACCCGGTGTAAGTGTGGAAGAAATTATAAATGCAACCGAAGGAACACTAATTGTTGAGGGCGAAATTCCTGAAATGACTATCGATTAAAACATTAAAACCTCGCAAAAATGCGAGGTTTTAAATGAGATATAATCTTATTTTTTAACTAAAACCCGTACTTAACAGCCAATCCAAAAACCTGACGCACTTGAAAACCTTGAAAAGCATTATCGTCATAAATGGTTTGGAAAGAGAAATTCGTAGTTAAGAATTTATTGATGGTCATCACAATATTTAACTGATAGTCTAAATCTACATTTTGTGGATCTTCTAAGTAGTTGGAGTATAAAGTTAAAATATTTTCAGCAGATACATTTTCAAATAATTTGAATTTATAATATCCTGATGCAAAAAAACCTAGTTCGTATCGTAATGTTTTTCCTTCATCAACTCCAAAATAATTCTGCCCAGCAAACTCTTCTCTTAATTCTTCACTTACAAATGTCATTTTTGATGAAAGAGGAGCCAAATTGAATTTGAAATTATCGGTTTTTTTCCACATTAAACCCGGACCAAAAGTCAAATAACCCGGTGACATAAAATTAGTAAATTCCTCTCTAGTCTCAATACCGCCAATAGTCGTATATTCATAACCTCTAGTAAACTGAGTTCTGAAATTTACGAATAAAGAGTAATACCATAAACCCCCTGCTTTTTTCCCTGCAAGTGAGTTCAGTTCTAATCGGTCATCTGTTTTCTTTTCAAACGCTGCATTTTGAGTTTGCAACAATCCATACGAAGCAATGATTTTATTATCCCACGACCAATCTTCACTTTTATAATTAAAATCGTAATTAAGTCCTAAATTACCCGAAAAGTTGTTTTCACCACCAGCCAACCAATTACTAAAGCTTGATTGGTTGAATAAAAAGATAACTTCTCCTTTTTTAGTCCACCCGCGTGTTCGAGTAGTGTCTTCAATGGCTTTGGTCACTTTTTCAATCTCTTTAACAACTTCTTGTGCATTGATTGAAAAAACAGATAGAAATGCAATCGCTAAAATAATTTTTTTCATTTGTCAGAATTTAAAAATAATTCTACAAAGTTAAAAATTGAATTGACCTATGCAAGTAACTAGTTGCCAGATTATAACATATTTATATTATTTTGAAGATTTGAAAAGAGGAACTGCGGAACAAGCTTCACCAAACATAATACTTTTAGCAAACGGCTGCAGGAATTGAATCGCTGCAATATATGCCGAT
>NZ_JBILTE010000241.1:0-3315 GCF_044371705.1 Flavobacterium sp.
TCCCCACAGTAACGTAAATCCTTTGGAAGCTTTGACAAAATGCTCCTCAGATTTTTCTGTTTTTAAGTTCCTTTTATATATGTCAATGGTCGTGGTAGATGAAAGTGCATTCAACTCCGAAGCTGTAGACGACATAGCCGCCGAAAAGATTACAGCTAGCAGCAATCCGATGAGGCCGGTGGGCAAATAATTTAATATGAAATGAATAAACACATAATCTTTGTCATTGGGTTCTTCGTCTACTTTTTTAATCAATGCTCTTGCTTCATCACGCAGATTGTTTTCTTTCTCGGTAAGTGCGATGATGCGTTTCTTCAAAACAGGATTATGTACATCAAGATTTAATTGGTTGGCGTACTTTAAAGTAATGGTCTTTTTTTCGTCCTGAATCACTTCCAATTCCTTTTCTAAAGCAATGTAATCCGGTGCGTAAACGGATTTTTCAACGGCATTTTGACTCGACGGATTAAAATTTAACGGCACTTTGTTAAACTGGAAGAATACAAAAACCATGACTCCAGTTAGTAGAATAAAAAATTGCATTGGGACTTTCAAAAAGCCATTGAAAATCAAGCCAAGCTGACTTTCTCTAACTGATTTCCCTGATAAATACCGTTGCACTTGCGATTGATCGGTACCAAAATAGGAGAGAGCCAAAAACAAACCTCCGGTCATGCCACTCCAAAAAGTGTAGCGACTGTTAGGGTTGAACGAAAAATCAACAATATTCATTTTCTCATTGATACCTGCAATTTGTAATGCGTTGTTAAAGGAAACTTCTTCCGGTAGGTAACTCAAGATTAAATAAAAGGCGATAAACATGCCTAACATAATGATAAACATTTGTTGTTTTTGGGTCACATTCACGGCTTTTGTACCGCCGCTAACGGTATAAATGATGACTAACACACCAAGTATAAAATTTAGCCAATTCAAACTCCAACCCAAGATGGTTGATAAAATAATGGCAGGTGCATAAATGGTAATTCCTGCCGCCAAACCGCGTTGAATTAAAAATAAGATGGCTGCTAAACTTCTGGTTTTTTGGTCAAACCTTTTTTCTAAAAATTCATAGGCAGTATACACATTTAGTTTGTGGTAAATGGGTATAAAAAAGATACATATAATTACCATGGCAATAGGTAAGCCAAAGTAGAATTGTACAAACCCCATTCCATCGTGAAACGCTTGTCCGGGTGTCGATAAAAAAGTAATGGCACTTGCTTGGGTTGCCATCACCGAAATACCAATGGTGTACCATTTAGCTTCGTTGTTTCCTAAAATGTATTCTTTTACATTCTGACTTCCCTTTGCTTTCCAAGAACCGTAAATGACGATAAAAGCAAGCGATACAATCAATATCAACCAGTCAAGTGTTTGCATGGCTTAGTAAAAGTATTTGGTGATAATATAAAACAGCTCAATATAAAGGGCATTTGCCAGCAAAACCCAGAAGTATATTTTTTTTATAGAAGTATTGTTAGGTTCCATAGTTTTAATTTGGGGTTCCAACTGAAATAAGATTCGAAAAGAGTCGATAGGCTCCGGAAACGCCGGCAGGTAATTCTCTGAAGAAACTCAGTCCGGTGTAAATATAATGTCCTTTTCCGTAAGGTGCAATCAATAATCCGCCGTCTTTTGGTTCTTCGCCCTTGTCATTCGATGACAGAATAGGCACAAAAGTGGCATCCCACTCGTCGGGATAATACAGTCCTTGTTCTTGAACCCAACCATCAAAATCTTTTGAAGTTATTTTGTTTGGGAAGTTTAAAACTTTGTGTGAAGGTGCCAAAAAGCTAACCTCTGCATCTTCTTCGGTCACACGGTCTCTGGATATTTTCAATTTAAATGGAGCCAACTCTTTAACGGTTAATTTTCCTGCGGTGTTGTATTGCACAATCATCGTGTTTCCTTCTTTCACAAAATCAAAAAGTATCGCCTGCTTAAAAGCCATTTCCTCAAGGGTATTGTAGGCTCGTATTCCTACTATTACTACTTGAAAGTTTTTTAAATTGTCTGTTGTAATTTCTTCGGGTTTGATAAGTGTTACCTGATAGCCTAGTTGGCTCAAATACTGCGGTACTTCATCGCCTGCACCCATTAAGTAGGCTATTTTCTCGTTGTTGATAGTAATGTCCAATCGACTAAATTTTGCTTCCGCATTTACTAAAACTTGTTGTTGAGCGATGTGTTCGTAAGTAATGTTGATCTGTTCTTTGTCTAATTTTTTACCGTCTATTATTGCATAACTTTTGGCTGTTATTTCGCTAGATTTCTTCGGCGGAGTTACCTCAAAATAGACCGTAGTTTCTGAACCTTTTTTATTTAATTGAAAAGGAATGGATTTTGGAACTACCTGCCAACCTTCTCCCAATTCTAAAAACAAATCTCCTGATATGTTATCCCGACCCGATTTAATTTTTACTCCGACTGTTTTGTTTTGATTGGAGTTGAAAATTTTTACTTTATCTGCAATGGAAGTAGTGACAACGGGAACAATATCCAAAGGCTTGTAAACTTCTCCTTTGACAGCATCGTTGTATTTATAAATTACATCCCGTTCAAAGGGAATCGTCACACCGCTGATAGCAATTTGAAAAGTTACTTTTACTTCTCGGATAATATCAGGGAGACCAATTTTAGTTTGGTCAGTAACTTTATACATACCCACTGTTCCCGATTCTTTCAACCAATAAGGAGCAGTATATTCATGATTATCAGGCAAGATTATTTTGATATCGCTGTAAAATGCTTTGTTGTTTTCTAAAGAAGTTTCTGGAATAGAACTACTACTAGTTGGAGTAGTGCTCAACGATTTAAAAACCATCGGTTGATTACTTCTGTTGGTTGCTTCAATTTTAATTGAAAGTTCGCTACCCGGACTGCTGCTTTGTACTTCTGCTACTGCTTCTACATACAATCCCGCACAACCGGCAATGATTTTCTTAACTTCTTCAATTTTGATTGTTTTCCAATGTGTATCATCTAAAGTTTGGATTTTCTGATAGATAACCACCAAAGCAGGTATACTCGCCGACGGGTTTTTAAAATCATAGTTCTTTTCTAAAGAGGTAACAAGCGTGCCTATTTCTGACCCGCCTTTGACCCGATTCCAGGATGTATCAATGCCGTCAAAAATATTTTTGCTGTTTGCAGGAGCTGTTCCTTTAATGAATTCTAAGTATTCCGTTTCATCGCCTCGCGAACCGGTACTGCCGAAACCTTGCGATTGGTGCCGACTTCTGCTTAATGCGGCAATCTCTTGATTCGATTTGCCTAACAGCGGATAGTAAACTCCCATGTCAAAATTATTTA
>NZ_JBILTE010000083.1:0-11540 GCF_044371705.1 Flavobacterium sp.
AGACCATTAATATCAAATCGTTCAAAATTCCGAATCTGTTAAACGCATTTATTTATCAGTATTTCAGAAAATCAAAAGCCAAGCGTTCATTTGAATTTGCAACGTTTTTAATTCAAAAAGGAATCGGAACGCCTGAGCCAATTGCCTATTTTGAAAATTTTTCTTGGTTGGGCTTGCAAGATAGCTATTATGTGAGTGAACATTTAGCGAGTGAGCTGACTTTTAGAGAATTGGTTCAACTACCCGAATATCCTGAAAACGAACTTATTTTGCGACAATTTACACAGTTTTGTTATCTTTTACATGAAAAGGGTATTGAATTCAAAGACCATTCGCCGGGAAATACATTGATTAAAAAAGATTCAAACGGCATCTATTCGTTTTATTTGGTCGATTTAAATCGGATGGAGTTTCATCAAATTATGTCTTTTGAACTTCGAATGAAAAATTTATGTCGACTTACACCTAAAAAAGAAATGATTGAAATTATGGCCAACGAGTATGCCAACTGCTCTGGCGAAAATGAGGCAGTTGTTTTTTCGGCATTATGGAAATATACCACTGAATTTCAGCAAAAATTTCATCGAAAGCGAGCACTTAAACAAAAGTACTTAGGCAAGTAATTAGTTGTTGGACGTTTTTCGCAATCTTTTTAATTCCGGATAACGAATGGCAACACTCAAGGCATTTAAATAGCAGATAATCATTCCTTTTCTTCCATCCAATATCCCCAAGCGGATGATGTAACTGTGGAAAAACTTATACGTTGGTTTTACAAAAAAGTGAAAAAGGGTAGGAGACACCTTTTTTGCATGCAATTCTTTTGCTTTTAATTTTCCGTAATTCACCATCTTCGATTTATAAGTCTGGTAATCCAAATAGGAATAATGAATAAGTAGATGCTTTAAAACGGAAATTTTACCTTCTACTTTCAGTTGTTCATGAACCAGCCGGCCCACAACATATCGAGCGTTGTCTTTTTTAAAAAGACGGATGTTTTTATCTGTTTGCCAGCCGCTAAAATGCAATTCCTTATCTTGAAACATGAATTTTCTTCTAAAAAAGTAAGCGTCAGCTGCATTGGGGTTTCGCACTGTTTCGAGTATTTCAGTTTTCAGTTTGGGAGTAATACGCTCGTCGGCATCTAAGAATAAAATCCAAGAATTTGCGGCTAAATCCAATGCTAGATTCCGTTGAGCAGTATAGTTTTCAAAGGTATTTTGAACCAGCTTAACGTGCGGATGTTTTTTAATAATTTCAACCGTTTGATCAGTGCTAAAAGAATCTACAATGATAAGTTCATCAACAAAGTCCAGATTATTTATAACTGCCTCAATGTTTTTCTCTTCATTAAGAGTAATTACAAGTCCGCTGATTTTTGAAGGATGCGATTCGCTCATTAAAATTGAAATAAAAATGGATGGGTAAAACCATTCCGTGCAAATTTAAAATAAAGAACTTATTAAAATATTATTTTCACTAAATTGTTAGTAGTATTTCGATATTTTGCTCTAAATATTTTTTATGAGCAAATGGTAACACCCGTAATACTTTTGTTCAAGATGCTCTTTCAAAAAAAATATTATTTAAGTTTGCAATCGTAAAAGTAAATCAATGATTTTTAAGCAACGATTGTGTGTAATTTGAAAGGCTAATCATTTTTTTAATAGAGAGCAATGAAGGCAACAGTAATTTTTAGTACTTACAATTCTGAAGAATGGCTTGAAAAAGTGATTATCGGTTTCAGTGTTCAAACGGAGCAGGATTTTGAAATTGTTATTGCCGATGATGGTTCAACAGATAAAACGAAGGAACTAATCGATCGTTTACGCATTGAAACTGCTATTCCAATCAAACATGTTTGGCAAGAAGATCATGGTTTTCAGAAAACAAAAATTTTAAATAAGGCTATTTTGGCTGCAGCATCTGATTATTTAATTTTTACGGATGGCGATTGTATCCCACGAAATGATTTTGTTGACGTTCATCTCAACTACCGCGAAATTGGATATTTTCTTTCGGGAGGTTATTTCAAATTGCCTATGAATGTTTCAAAATTAATTACAAAAGATGATATTATTAGCCAACGATGCTTTCAGTTAAAGTGGCTTAAATCGCATGGATTAGCTAAGAGTATTAAAAACTCAAAATTGATTGCAAGAGGTTTTTGGACTAAAATATTAAATAAGGCAACCCCAACAAGTCCATCGTGGAATGGTCACAATGCGTCAGGTTGGAAGAAAGATCTACTTGAAATCAATGGTTTCAATCAGGAAATGCAGTATGGAGGTGAAGATAGGGAGTTGGGCGAACGCCTTTTTAATTTGGGCATTAAATCGAAGCAAATTCGATATTCCGCCATTTGTGTGCACCTGGACCATGCTAGAGGTTATGTGAACCAAGAAGCAATTGATAAAAACAGAGCGATTCGTGATTACACATTAAAAAATAAAGTCATAAAAACCCCCAACGGAATTAATTTAAATGCGGTTGAGGAATAATTTTAGTGGCTCTTTATACCTATCAATCGTTAGTAATGGGTACATTTTTAATGATTGCTTTTTAAATTTTTTCGGATGTTTTTCTCCATAAATCTCAGGGAAATAATCTTGCAAATGCACGGCAACATGCTGCTCGTCGTCATTCAACATATTCCAAGAATTTTTATTAATCCATGGAGAGAAAACGGTAAACGTCTTCACTCCCAAGGCCTTCGCCATATTTACTGCTCCTCCTTCATTGCCAATCAAGGCATCACATTGTTCTAAAATTGCTAAAAATTCACGTAATCCTTTCGTGTAAAAATCAAAAATAATTTTTTCTTTGGTTTCAGGTTGGCAAGCATCATAAATTGTTTGAGCCTCTGTAATTTGACTGGGAATATAATTAAAAAGTAATTGCAATTTGCTGTTGTGTGATACCATTACATCTAAGGTCTCCGCCATTTGTTGCGTAGGTAAACTTTTGGATGCATCGCTGCCTAAAACACTAATCATTACAATGGGATGGGAAGTATTTAGTTTTTGATTGATTGCTGTTTTAGCAATTATACGTTCTTGCTCAGAAATGTAGATTTTAGGAAATACAAAGGCAACGTTGTTTTTTAAAATTGGTTGAGCTAATTGCAACCGGTGATAAATTGCCGAACCATCTACGTTTTTTTTTGGAGTGACAAGTTCGGTATAGAATAGCGAAGTATAACTTTTTTTAAAACCAATTCGCATAGCAGCGTTGGAGAAATAAGAAGGTATCATACTTTCCCATTTCCCATAAGCGTCAATGATGATGTCATACTTATCTTTTCTTAACTTTTTTCCAAATGAAATTAGTTGGGATAAGCCTTTATGTTCCTTTGGGTTAAAAAGAATAATTTTATCAATAAAAGGACTGTTTTCAACCACAGCTAGACAGTTGGGATAAATCATGTAATGCATTTCCCAATCCGGATGTGCTGTTTTGATTACTTGACAAATGACAGAACTTGCCAATACGTCACCAATCATTTTTTGTTGAATAACAAGTACTTTCATTGCTTTGCTTTTACACTGCTACATCGTATTCTCTCAACGCATTGTTGAGTGAAGTCTTTAAATCAGTTGAGGGTTTACGAGTACCAATAATCAAAGCACAAGGTACTTGAAAATCTCCTGCTGTAAATTTTTTGGTATAACTTCCGGGAATTACCACGGATCTGGCAGGTACAATTCCTTTGTATTCTATTGGCTCATTTCCGGTTACATCAATAATTTTTGTAGAGGCTGTCAATACCACATTGGCACCTAAAACGGCTTCTTTTTCAACGCGAACGCCTACTACTACGATACAACGCGAACCGATGAAAGCTCCGTCTTCAATGATAACGGGTGCTGCTTGTAAAGGTTCTAGAACACCACCAATACCAACACCGCCACTTAAATGAACGTCTTTTCCAATTTGAGCACAGCTTCCAACCGTTGCCCAAGTGTCAACCATTGTCCCTTCGTCTACATACGCACCAATATTTACATAACTCGGCATTAAAATTACACCTTTAGAAATGTAAGCTCCATAACGGGCAACAGCCGGTGGAACTACACGAATGCCTTTTTCGGCATAATTGCGTTTTAAAAGCATTTTATCATGGTATTCAAAGATACCTGCTTCCCAAGTTTCCATCTTTTGAATAGGGAAGTACATCACTACAGCCTTTTTCACCCACTCGTTCACTTGCCAACCTGTAGTGGTTGGTTCGGCAACTCTTAGTAAACCATTATCCAATAAATCAATTACTCTTCTGATTGCTGTTATCGTAGCTTCTTCTTGTAATAAAGCTCTGTTTTCCCAGGCTTTTTCTATAATAGTTTTTAATTCGGTCATGTTTTTTTATTTTGGGCAAAGATAAAATCTTTTGCCAAGAAAAAACGGTTTGATTTTTGTAAAGATTGGTTTTTTGAAAACAAAAAACAGTAATTTTGTTAGAAACATAAATATATAACAGTCATGAAAAAAATCGCGATTGCCTGCTCGTCAATCTTAGTATTAATTATAGGTTGTGATAAAAAAGAAAAGATTGTTAACTCAAATGAGATTGTGCCCGATACAACAGATGTTGTAGTGATTGATGAGCACATTACAAAGAATTCGTTAGATTATTTAGGAATGTATCAAGGAATTGTTCCTTGTGCTGATTGCGAAGGAATTGAAACAACTTTAGTTTTAGCTGATGAATCGAGTTATGTATTGAAAACAAAATATTTAGGTAAAAAGGACATAAAAATCAACGAACAAAAAGGGACTTATACATGGAATGAAGTGGGCAATACCATAATTTTAGCAGGTATTGAAAATGGACCTGCTCAGTATTTTGTTGGCGAGAATTATGTGGTACAATTGGATAGGGAAGGAAATAAAATTACAGGTGATTTGGCTGAGAAATATATTTTACAAAGGCAAACTGTATCAGAAGATGCACCACAACCACCGGCACCAAGTCAGACAATTTCGAATCAATACAAATCTTCCAAAGAAGTTGTTTATACAATTAAAGATACCAAATGGAAATTAGTAGAATTGAATGGAAAAGCTATTGAAAACAAAAACAAAAGTTCTAAAATGCCCTTTTTACAATTGAATGCTGATAATCGATATGCTGCTTATGCCGGATGCAACAACTTGATGGGCGTTTACGAATTAAAAGAAAATGCTCTCAGAATCAAATTTACCAAAGGAGCTTCCACTATGATGGCTTGTCCTGA
The DNA here is from genome assembly GCF_044371705.1 of Flavobacterium sp. Taxonomy (GTDB): domain Bacteria; phylum Bacteroidota; class Bacteroidia; order Flavobacteriales; family Flavobacteriaceae; genus Flavobacterium. The sequence continues at coordinate 5,235 of NZ_JBILTE010000083.1, forward strand.
TATGGGAACCGAACAAGAGTTTGCGAAGATGTTGGAAACAGTTGATAATTATAGTATCAAGGGTAATCAAATGACGTTGAACAAAGCTCGAATGGCTCCATTGGCAAGATTTGAAGCGATGAAATAGTTTGTTTTAGAATTTAACCGTTTTTTTAATTAAATTTGAATAAAAAATTAAGCTATGAATTTAGAAGCTCGTAAAATTTCATTAGTACAAGAATTCTTAAGAGTTGATAATGAAAAAATTATCATCGCTTTAGAGAACTTACTCCACAAGAGAAAATCGGAATTGTTTGAAGAAAATCTTAAACCGATGTCTCTTAAACAATTTAATGATGAAGTTGATCAAGCGATTGATGATGAAGAAAATAGTAGATTAATATCTGCCCAAGATTTGAAAAAGAAAGTTCAAAAATGGGAATAGAGATTTATTGGTCTCAATTGGCAGAAACAAAACTTGAGGACATTTTTTACTATTATAGGTTAAAAGCCGGAACAAAAATAGCTAGAAAAATTATTGTCGGAATAATTGACGCAACGATTGACTTAGATAAAAATCCACAAATCGGTCAAATTGAAGGTTTTTTAAATGATAGACCGCAGGAGTTTAGGTACTTATTATATACAAACTACAAAATTATATATTGGCATAATACAGAAAAAAGCAGAATTGTGATTGCGAATGTTTTCGACACAAGACAGAATCCTACAAGACTTCAACAAACTATCTAAAGGTTATTTATGCCTCGAATCCTCGCCATAGATTACGGAATCAAACGAACCGGGATTGCCGTTACCGATGAATTGCAAATTATTGCATCAGGTTTAACGACAGTTCCTTCAGAAACAGTAATTGCTTTTTTGACAAATTATTTTTCAAAAGAAAATGTGGCTGTGGTTTTAATTGGCGAACCCAAACAAATGAATGGTCAACCCTCTGAAAGTACGCCCATTATCGAAAAATTTGTGCAACAGTTTTCAACGCAATTTCCCGAAATAAAAGTAGAACGTGTTGATGAACGTTTCACTTCAAAAATGGCTTTCCAAACCATGATTGACAGTGGTTTGAAAAAGAAACAACGACAAAATAAAGGTTTGGTCGACGAAATTGCTGCAACTATTCTTTTACAAGATTACCTTACTCGAAAGATGTTTTAATATTAGTAATTATCAATCCTAAAAAAGACACTTTTTTCAATAGGTTGGAACAATACATCATGCTTTTTCAATTGTTCAGGTGTCAAAATTTCTTTTAATTTTGATTCTTGTGTTGTAAAGATTTTTTTGCTTTCATATTTTGCATCTCGTTTGGTTAAATTTCTGTTCTGACGCATTGCAAGCATTTTGTTATATGTATCATACAATGTTTCTGTATACTTTTCTTTTGCCTCTGGAGTCATATTTAGTTTTTCATAAGCCTCGGTAAAAAAGTTTGTAATCAATTTCTCTCGCTCTTGGTCGGTGTAAAGTGCACCTTTAATTGTTTTTTGATCCGGATTTTTAGTAACAGGTGTTTCATCTTGACTGTAAACGCTCAATCCAAGCATAACAAATGCCAATAGTAGTAATTTTTTCATAAAATGTAGATTTATAAGTATGATTATAACAAATATACTATATATTTCTTAGGTGCAAATCACCTGATAAACAATTTCGAAGAGAATTTTAATAGTTCAAAATCCTAAAGTTTACTTAATATTTTATTGATTTATTTTTTTGATTACTTTTGCCGAAAGATTTTAGAAAACATGTTTTTAAAATCTTTAACTATAAATGATGCAAATGATTTTACCCATTGTTGGTTATGGTGAGCCGGTATTAAGAAAAGTTGGAGAAAATCTTTCTCCCGATTATCCCAATCTTGATGGTTTGATTGAAAACATGTACGACACTATGTACAATGCCTATGGTGTTGGTTTAGCAGCTCCACAAATTGGTCTGCCTATTCGACTTTTTGTTATAGATACAGAGCCTTTTAGCGGAAATGAAGATCTGAAATCTGAAGAAATGGAACAATTAAAAAGATTTAAAAAAACCTTTATCAATGCTAAAATAATCAAAGAAGAAGGTAATGAATGGGCTTTTAATGAAGGTTGTTTGAGTATTCCGGATGTTCGCGAAGACGTCTATAGAAAAGAGATGATAACTATTGAATATTGTGAGGAGGATTTTGTAATAAAAACGGAAGTTTTTGAAGGTTTAATAGCAAGAGTCATCCAACATGAATACGACCATATCGAAGGAATTTTGTTTACAGACAAAATATCTACATTGAAGAAAACGTTAATCAAAAAGCGACTTCAAAATATTATGGATGGAAAAATCAGAGCCGACTATAAAATGAAATTTGCAAATAAAAAAGGACGATAATCACCAAGAATTTGATAAATACAATCACATGAGTTTACAAAAAATACTAGCCATTTCAGGAAAGCCTGGACTATTTGAGTTGAAAATACAAACCCGTACCGGTTTTGTTGCGGAAAGTTTATTAGACGGAAAAAAAATTACAGTAGGGATGAAAAGTAATGTAAGTTTACTTTCTGAAATAGCTGTTTACACCTATAATGAAGAGGTAAAGTTAGCAGAAGTATTCAAGGCCATCGCAACGAAAGAAAACGAAGGTCCTGCTATTTCTCATAAAGAAGATAATGCCGTTTTAGTAAATTATTTCCGAGAAGTAATGCCTGAATTTGACGAAGACCGCGTGTATCCATCAGACATTAAAAAAATTGTAAATTGGTACAATATGTTGCAGGCTAAAGGTTTAATTTCAATTGAATCTTTAAATCAAGAAGTAAAAAAGCAAGCCGCCGAATAATCGGCAAAATAAAATCTGTTTAAAATCCTGCTTTCGAGTAGGATTTTTTATTTTTACACAAATCAAACTCAAATGAATTCTAGAGCAAAACAACTCGAAGCTTTTGGTCGACTGCTAGATATTATGGACGATTTACGCGAAAAATGTCCGTGGGATAAAAAGCAAACATTGGAAAGTCTTCGCCATCTAACCATAGAAGAGACCTACGAATTAGGTGACGCCATTTTAGACAACGATTTACCAGAAATCAAAAAAGAGTTGGGCGATTTGCTATTGCACATTGTTTTTTATGCTAAAATAGGTAGCGAACGCAATACTTTTGATATTGCCGATGTGGCTAATAGTATTTGTGACAAGTTGATTGACCGTCATCCACATATCTATGGAGATGTTGTTGTGGCAAATGAAGAGGAAGTCAAACAAAATTGGGAAAAACTCAAATTGAAAGAGGGTAAGAAATCAGTTTTAGAAGGAGTGCCCAAAAGTTTACCAGCTTTAGTAAAAGCAAGCCGAATTCAAGATAAAGTGAAAGGTGTAGGTTTTGATTGGGAAGAATCGCATCAAGTGTGGGACAAAGTACAGGAAGAATTAGCCGAATTGCAGGAAGAGGTGAAATCTGGCAACCATGACAAAATGGAAGCTGAATTTGGTGACGTGCTGTTTTCAATGATCAATTACGCTCGCTTTTTGAAAATTAATCCCGAAGATGCTTTGGAACGTACCAATAAAAAATTCATGAAACGTTTTATGTATTTGGAAAGTAAAGCAGGCGAATTAGGCAAACCCTTATCAGACATGACCTTAGCAGAAATGGATGTGTTTTGGGAAGAAGCTAAAAAATTACCTTAAATCTTATATTATTTTAAAAATGAAGCTACCTTATTATGCTGTAATTTTCACATCCACTCGAACAGAAGTAGATGAATCGTATAACGAAATGGCGATAAGAATGGTTGAAATGGCCCAACAACAAGAGGGTTTTATGGGAGTAGAATCAGCCAGAAGTGATATAGGAATTACTGTTTCCTATTGGGAATCATTGGAAGCTATCAAGCAGTGGAAACAAAACTTAGATCATTTAGATGCTCAACGAAAAGGGAAATCGCTTTGGTATGAAAAGTACACCGTTAGAATTGCTTTAGTTGAAAAAGAATATAGTTTTCAAAAAAAAGCTTAGTTGTATATTATTCCGCCAGACGCTTCAATTTACTGCGGTCAATAATACTAATTTTCTTCCCGTTCAAATCAATTAAACCACTTTTGTTAAATTCAGAAAGTAATCGAATACAACTTTCAGTGGCTGTTCCAATCATTCCTGCCAATTCTTCTCTAGATAGTTGAATATGAAGCGAACCATCCTCTTTTTTTCCAAACGTATCTTCTAAATAGAGTAATGTTTCTGCCAAACGTTCTTTTACCGTTTTTTGAGCCATGGAAACCATATGGTCGTCGGACTCTTTCAAGTCGCCACAAATAGTTTTCATCATATTCATGGAGAACTGATTATTGTTATTGAAAAAACCTAGTACCTCTGTTTTGGGGATAAAACAAACTTCCATATCTTCCAATGCCACAGCACTTAAATTGGCAGGTTCATCACTAATCATAGACCGTTGTCCTAATAATTCTCCGGGTTTAACCAATTTTACAATTTGGTCTTTTCCGTTGGCACTCAATTTCGAAAGTTTGCACACGCCATCTTTGATGCAATAAATGCCATTCACTGCTTCGCCTTCTTCAAAAATATTCTCCCCTTTTTTGATTGTGTAGGAAGTTTTGCAGTTGGCCATTTTCAGTAATTCATCTTTATTCAGAGCCTTTAGCGTACTAAATTCCCTTACTATACACTGCTCACACTTGCTCATGGTGTTTGTTTAATTGGTCCAACAAATATAACGAATGTATGACAATTATCATATTTTTAATTTCAACCTTTTATAATATTTGTAGCAGGTAAAATGAGCAAATTATGAGCATTGGAAATTGCTTCCATTGTGGTATTGAAATCAACAAAAAAGAAGAGATTATTTATGACGAAAAAAGTTTTTGTTGCAACGGTTGTAAAACGGTTTACGAAATTTTTAGTCAAAATGATTTAACCTGTTATTATGATTTTCAGGCAGCTCCGGGTGCCACGCCACTAGACATTCAAGGTAAATATGATTTTTTAGACAATGAAGAAATTGTTGCAAAACTTCTCGAATTCAAAGAGGATACAACACATATTGTTTCACTCTACATTCCTCATATACATTGTAGTTCATGTATTTGGATTTTGGAAAATTTACAGAAACTACAAGCAGGAATAACAACATCACAAGTTAATTTTCCTGAAAAGAAAGTACGGATAACATTTAACCCCGAAAAAGCTTCACTCAAAAGGATTGTTGAACTACTCTGTTCCATTGGTTACGAACCTTATATCAGTTTGGATAATTTTGATGAAGGGAAGAAAGTAATCGATCGTAGTTTGATCTATAAAATCGGAGTCGCCTTTTTCTGTTTTGGAAACATTATGCTGCTTTCTTTTCCCGAATATTTTGAGGTAGAAGAATTTTGGATCAACCAATACCGCGGATTTTTCCGGTGGTTGATTTTTGCGATTTCTCTACCTGCTTTCTTTTATTCTGCAAGCGGTTACTATGTTTCTGCTTATAAAAGTATCAAGTCAGGAATGCTCAACATTGATATCCCGATTGCTTTAGGAATTGTGGTCATGTTTATTCGAAGTACGGTTGACATTGTTTTTGATTACGGACAAGGTTTTTTTGATAGCATGACCGGTCTGATTTTTTTCATGCTTTTGGGAAAATTATTTCAAAAGAAAACCTATGATTTTTTGTCATTTGAACGCGATTATAAATCATACTTTCCGATTGCAATCACTAAAATAGTAGCCGATGGTTCTGAAACTTCCGTGCAAGTGTATGACATTGAAAAAGGCGACCGACTCTTAATCAGAAACCAAGAATTGATTCCGGTTGATGGGATTTTAATCTCGGAGAAGGCTTCAATTGATTATAGTTTTGTAACGGGTGAAGCTGTTGCTATTGAAAAAAAATCAGGTGATAAACTATTTGCGGGTGGAAAACAAGTAGGAAAAGTGATTGAAATGGAAGTTCTATTTTCAGTCTCTCAGAGTTATTTAACACAATTGTGGAGCAACGATGTTTTTCAGAAAAAGGTGGACATCAAGCACAAAACTATTACAGACAAAATCAGTCGGTTTTTTACGCCTGCTTTGCTCGGATTGGCAATTATTTCATTTATTTATTGGGTTTTTATTGATGTCACTACTGCTTTTAATGTGTTTACCGCAATATTAATAGTTGCCTGTCCTTGTGCTTTGGCTTTAACTGCTCCATTTACCTTGGGTAATGTGTTGCGAATTTTGGGTAAGCGAAAGTTTTATCTAAAAAATGCCATTGTAATTGAGCAATTAGCAAAAGTTGATACAATTGTTTTTGACAAAACCGGAACCATCA
>NZ_JBILTE010000084.1:0-11526 GCF_044371705.1 Flavobacterium sp.
CTTGCTGAAACAAACCGTCGTCAATGGGATTGTATTCGATTAAATTGACTTTACAAGGCACATATTTGCAGAATTTTACCAAAGCATCAATCGATTTTTGATCGTCGTTGATTCCTTTCCAAACCACATATTCATAAGTGATTTTGCTTTTGGTTTTTGAGTACCAATATTCTAAGCTCTCTCGTAAATCTTTTAAAGGAAAATTCTTCGAAAAAGGCATAATTTCCGACCTAATTTCATCAATTGCTGAATGTAATGAAACAGCTAATTTGAATTTCACTCCGTCATCGGCCATCTTCTTTATCATTTTGGGAATTCCTGATGTAGAAAGTGTAATTCGTTTGGGCGACATTCCTAATCCTTCAGAAGAAGTAATCATTTCGATGGCTTTGAGAACGTTATTGTAATTCATCAAAGGCTCACCCATTCCCATAAAAACAATATTGGATAACGGTCGTTCAAAATACAAACGACTTTCGTTATCAATAGCCACTACTTGATCGTAAATTTCATCCGGATTGAGGTTTCGCATGCGTTTCAAACGAGCGGTAGCACAAAAATTACAATCTAAACTACAACCCACTTGACTTGAAACACAAGCCGTTGTTCGAGTTGGCGTTGGAATCAAAACGCTTTCCACCACCATTCCGTCATACAAACGTACAGCATTTTTCACAGTTCCATCTTCACTGCGTTGCATTTGATCAACTTTGATGTGATTAATCACAAAATTGTCTTCGAGCATTTGACGGGTTTCTTTGGAAACATTGGTCATGTCTTCAAAAGCATAGACTTTTTTACTCCATAACCATTCATACACTTGGTTTCCGCGAAATGCCTTATCGCCATTGGCAACAAAAAAATCACGCAATTGTGTTTTGGTCAACGCCCGAATGTCTTTTTTGTTGGTTTCCATAGTGCAAATTTAGGTTAATTTGACGATTTGTATAATTTTGTTTTGTAATTTTGATACTCCAGCATTTTTATAATGAATAGTAATGAACTTAAACTAGAAATTATACAGCTTATTCTCAAAGTAGAAGACAAAGCTGCTTTACTTGCAATACAAGAAATTCTGAAAAATAAAATTAAAACTTCTGAAGATCTTATATCTTTAGTAGAAGAACCTTCCGAGAACATAATTGCGGTACATCCAAATAAAATTATTGGCTATGATGCGGATGGAAATGCTTTGAATCTTTCCGATTACCATAAAAAAATAGAAGAAGGTCTCAACGACATTAAAAACAACAAACTGATAAGTCAAGAAAAGTTAGAAAAAGAAATTGAAGGTTGGTACGGTGAATAATTTTTCGATTTTTTGGACTTTGAGTTCCCTTGCCGATTTAAATAAAATTAAAAATAATATCTCAAAATCTTTGATGTTCAAATTAATTAATGCTCCAAAAGAAATTACTTTTGCTGAACAATTTCAGTTTGATGAATATCGAAATGATTGCCGTAGAATGATTGTTGGCAACTTCAAACTGCTTTATCAGCATTCAAACAATTCCATTTTTATAATTCGAGTGTTCAATTCACGCCATAATCCGCAAAACAGTATATAAGTATGCATTTCCTTTCCGAAGATTTAGAAGATTATGTTGCTCTTCATTCGCAAAAAGAACCTGAATTGCTGGCTCAATTAAACAAAGAAACGTATCAGAAAATTTTGTTGCCTCGCATGTTGAGTGGACATTTTCAAGGTCGTGTTTTGAGCATGTTATCTAAATTAATCCGACCAAAAAACATTTTGGAAATTGGTACTTATACCGGTTATGCCACCTTGTGTTTATGTGAAGGAATGCAAGAAAATGGAATCGTTCACACCATCGATATTAAAGAAGAATTAGTTGATTTTCAACGAAAATACTTTGATCAATCACCTTGGGGTAATCAAATTGTGCAACATTTAGGAGAAGCGATTGCCATCATTCCAACATTAGAGGCAACATTTGATTTAGTTTTTATTGATGCAGACAAAGAAAACTACCTCAATTATTACGAATTGATTGTGCCAAGAATGAATAAAGGCGGTATTATCTTGTCGGATAATGTTTTGTGGTCAGGTAAAGTAGTGGAACCCTTAAAAGAAGGAGATGTAAGTACACAAGTTCTTTTGGAATACAACAAACGTATTAATGAAGATTCAAGAGTAGAAACTGTCTTATTACCAATTCGTGATGGCTTAACTGTAAGCCGCGTTTTATAATTCTACGAAATACTTTTGTTGAAAATAGCTGTAAATTCGATAAAAAAGTGCTCCAGTGAAAATTCCAAATAAATAACCGGTAACAATATCTGAAGGAAAATGAAGTCCTAAATAAATTCTACTGTAGGCAAAGATTAAGGGAAACAAAAACAACAAAAAAGCAAATTTATAATACTTTCTGAAAATTAGAAAAAAGAAGGTGGTGGTTGCCATTGAGTTTGACGCATGACCTGAAAAAAAGCTAAATGATTTTCGTTCTAAAACAACTCGTATATATTCTTTCACTGTAGTATCGTTACAAGGCCGCAAGCGTTCGAAAGAATACTTAAACACATTAGTCATTTGGTCTGTCACAAGAATCAACAGCGACAAAAAGACAACTACCAAACCAAAGTTTTTCCAGCCTATTTTTTTTATCAAAAAATAAAAAATAATTGCAAACAAAGGCGACCAATAAAACTGTTTGGTAACAAAAAGCCAAAAACCATCCCATTGTTCTGAACCTAAATTATTCAAGAATAGGAGTAGTTCTTTATCTAGTTCAATGAGTTGTTCCAAATTTAAAATTGTCTTTTAATGGGTCCGCTAATTTGTTCAATATCTTCTTTAACCTTCTCAATTTCTGAATTGACACCCAAATCAGTATCTAATTTGGGTTGGACCATTTGCGTGAAGTCTTGTTTTACTTTTTGAATTTCTCCTGAAATACCTCCTGTCAAACTATTGGCATCAATACCGTTTGCTTCGGCACTTTTCTGAATTTCGTTTTTAATATCGTTTGTGGCATGCTTTAATTGACGCATAGTCTTTCCCAGCGTTCGTGCTATTTCAGGGATTTTATCCGACCCAAAAAGCATCAAAATAACGAAAATGATAAAAATAAACTCGCTTCCTCCTATTCCAAACATGATAGTATAAAATTACCTTGCAAAGATACAACGATTATTTCTTCTCCAATTGATCAAATTTAGAAACTGCTTCTTCTTTTGGCCAGGTATTATTTGTTACGTCAACATCTGCCGTTTCCAACTTTGGATCTACTTGAATTTTTTTAATTTTCTTTGCAGTTGCAAACACTCTGGTAGCCGTTTGATTGTTTTTTCTCCAAATTTGCTCCGGAAATTTATGCGTTTCAGAAGTACCATCTTCAAACTGGAGCTCTACAATTATCGGCATGATCATACCTCCGGGTTTGCTAAATTCAACTTCGTAGAAATACTTTGGTGATTTTAACTTGCCTTGTTCTTCTGTTGTAAATTTTGCTATTAAAAATTCATCCAAAGGCTTAATTTCTTTAGAATTTAATTCTTTTTTTCTGGAGGAATTTAATTCTTTGTTACCTTCTTCCACTAAATATACATACGGTCCGTTTGCTGTTCCAAAACGACCTCTTCGAGCTCTTGCGTTTTTTAATGCTTCAGTAGGTTCATCAGTTAAGTAATATTGTTTCACATTATCAATTGAAATATCTACGTAATCGGTTGAAAAGAACCAACCTCTCCAAAACCAGTCCAAATCAACTGCGGATGCATCTTCCATGGTTCTGAAAAAATCCTCAGGTGTGGGGTGCTTAAACATCCATCGATTGGCATAGGTTTTAAAGGCATGATCAAATAAATCATGGCCCATAATTGTTTCACGCAGAATATTCAATCCTGTTGCAGGTTTTCCGTAAGCATTTGCACCAAATTGATGAATCACTTCAGAGTTTGACATAATCGGTTCTAAAAATTTCTGATCTCCTTTCATATACGGCACGATTTTACTAGCCGGGCCACGACTGGAAGGATAATCTTTCATAAACTCTTGTTCCGTTAAATATTGTAAAAAAGTGTCTAATCCTTCATCCATCCACGACCATTGACGTTCGTCGGAATTGACAATCATCGGAAAATAATTATGTCCGACTTCATGAATAATCACACTGATCATTCCGTACTTAATTCGGTCGGAAACAAAACCTTTTTCATCGGGGCGACCATAATTCCAACAAATCATCGGGTATTCCATCCCTTGGTCTTCGGCCGAAATTGAAATAGCTTTGTGGTACGGATAATCAAAAGTATGTTTGGAATATGTTTTTAATGTTTGAGCAACCGCACGTGTAGAATACTCTTCCCACAAAGGATTGCTCTCGTTTGGATATAATGAAATTGCCATTACATTTTTTGTTTCCAACTTAACAGCCATTGCGTCATAAATAAATTTACGAGACGTTGAAAAAGCAAAATCACGAACGTTTTCAGCTCTAAACTTCCACGTTTTAGTTTTGTTGGAAAAGCCTTTTTCAGCAGCCTTTGCTTCTTGGGGAGTTACAATTAAAACAGGTTTATCAAACGTTTTTTCTGCCAATTCGTATCTTTTTACTTGTTCTGCTGTAAAAACTTCTTTGCGATTGGTTAATACTCCGGTTGCTTCTAAAACATGATCGGCCGGAACTGTAATATTCACATCGTAATTACCAAATGCTAAAGCAAATTCTCCGGTTCCCCAGAATTGCATATTTTGCCATCCTTCCACATCATTATACACCGCCATTCTTGGGAAAAATTGAGCAATGACATACAATCTGTTACCGTCTTTTTCAAATTCTTCATAACCTGATCGACCACCATCCACTCTGTAGTTGTTGATGTTATACCACCATTTGATTGAAAAAGAAACCTTTTCCTTTGGATTCAAAGGCGTTGGCAAATCTATTCGCATCATGGTTTGATTAATGACGTAATTTAAAGGTTTGCCATTGGCGTCATTCACGTACGTTAAATTAAATCCGCCATCAAACGAATCCTGCATATACTTTTTAACAAAACCATCTACCGGCATTGCACCATCCATTCGCTGACTTTGCACCAAAGGCGATTTTGAATCACGCTTTTTTTCGTTCTGATCTAATTGCACCCATACATACTCTAACGTTTCCGGAGAATTGTTGTGGTAGGTTATGGTTTCAACGCCGTCAATTCTTTTGTTTTTATCATCAAGAATTATGTCCATTTTATAATCTGCCTGTTGCTGATAATAAGCAGGTCCGGGTGCTCCCGAAGCAGTTCTGAACATATTTGGGGTAGCCAACAAATCATACATTTGGCTAAACTTATTTGTATCGTAATGTCCGGGTTCTTTTGGAGTTTGTTTATTTTCCTGAGCAGCTAAAAAACAAGGCATTAATGCCAATAAGAAATATTTTTTCATTGTCTACTTTTAAAAAGGCCTAAAGTAAACAATTTTAATAAATTGAATAGTGTTTTATCAGTATTTTAACAACTCTTCAGCATTGTCAGAAGTAAGCAAAATACTGCGTTTAACCGAACCAATCTGTGTATGAGTAATGTGCTGTTGTTCTGAAATAAAATCAAAAAATACTGTATTTTTTAATTCCAATGTATTGATTTTGGGGACATCCTTTATTTTGAAATAGCAAATCATCACATCATCTTCAATTTCTTTGGTTAAAAAAATCATGTCTTTTGCTTTTACATTTACTTTAATTGAAAAATTATCAGCGAGGTATTTTTTCAAATAGGTTAACTGTTCTTCAGACTCTTTTGAAGAACCCAAATAAAATTTGGTTTTGTATTTTTTCTCCAAAGAATTATTCAAATCATCAATAAAATATCGCGAGGTAATTTGAATTTCCTTTTTAGTCGGCACAAAATTAATTTCGGTAACTGAAACATAAAATCTATGCAGTGACACCGATGTCAGCACAAAACAAAGAACCAATATGCCGATTTTGATACTAGTTTTTTTAACCATTTTTATTTCTTTGGTAATTTTTTATACTCGTCACTTTTAAAAATTAAAAAATCAATTAATTCAATTTCTTTATCGGGAGCAAGTAGTGCTTTTACTTTTGGATCATTCTCACAATACCCCAAAAACAAACCAATTTCTTCATGTTTTAGACCTAAAGTTTCAGTAAAAAAATAATAAGTGAATTTTTCTTTGACCACCTCTTGAAAAATTTTATCTGAAGCATAACTTATTTCCTTTGTCCCTTCTTTTTTATCAAATAGTTTTAAGACATCTTTTCCAATTCGAACAAAATCCATTCCGTATTGAATACTTCCGTCACTTGGCATTGCCGTATTTTTAAGTGTAGATTGAGCATCCAATTCGTATTTTGTGTCAATGATTGCTTGCTTTGAATCTGTTTTGGGATCAATCACCGTTACTTTCAAATTTCGGTTATCTTTCACTAAATCGCCTGAAAGCGAATTGGGTGTGACAATTACCTCATCTAACTCATTGACAAAAACGTCAAGTTTAATTTTCATCACATTGACCTTAAAGTCTAAGTCGGTTAAAACAAGTATTGCCGGTTTAAAAACAACGCTTGAAAAAACCAAAGTATCGGTTGGTCTGGCATACATGGTGAAGTATCCGAAATCATCAGAAACAGCACCTTTGTTCGACGATTTATTAAATATGGTCACGCGTTCAACAACCGATGAATCTGAGATAATTTGTCCGCGTACAATCTCCCTCGGGATTAATTGTGCCCAAGAAAATTGCACTACTAACAACAGAATCAATAGTATATAATTATTTTTTTTCATCTTTTAAAAATTCGTTAAACTCTATAGCTAATTTAGTCAAAATAAATGAAGTTTGTTCCTTATTATTTGTTAATAATGGACTCACAACCCCTGCCTCTTCTACAATATAGTATTTGAATCCTTCTATATAAAGTTCAGGTATTTTCAAGGTTTCATGAAAATAGTTGTTGTCAAACATGTCGTTTAACAAAACCAGATACCCTTCTTTTTTCTCAACTTCCAATTCCTTTTTTAACCCTTTGGTTCGTCCGGAAATCCAATTCAACAATGGATCCAAAACCCCCGATTGAGCGGTATACAATCTTCGTTGTGCGGGAGTATAGGTTTTGGGTGTATAATTGATAATTCCTAGGTCCTTTGCATTTATCCTGGTATATTCTGTCAAAACCACTTCATCCAATTCATTTGTTTTAGGCAACATAGTAATTGTTATACTTTTTGAAGCATAATCTGATTTTGAAATGCTTTTTCGGGCATATTCCAAATGAATGGCTGAAAAAACCAACAAATCATCTTCTTTGGCTTCAATAGAAAATTCGCCTTGAGCATTGGTAATCGTTGTTTTTTCATTCACCAAATTCACCACATGAATACCTTCTACCGATACATTTTCTGCTTTGACAATACCTTTAATTATAGTATCATTTTGTGCAAACAGCAGTTGACTGATTAAAAGAAAAAAAAATCTACTCATCGGTTGCTAAAAAATTTAAAAATTCTGTTGCTAAAGCCGCTAGTCTAAATTCTAAAGCTGTTTTTTTATCTGCTTTCATATAACCCATTGCTTCTTCGTCATGAATTACATAATATTGAAAACCCCCAACGTACTCCGCTGGAATTTTCAAGGTTTGTATAAAATAGTCGTCTTTATAAAGATCAACTAATTTTTTGAAACGTAATTCTTTTACTTCAATTTGAAGTTCCTTTTTCAATTGATTGGTTCTTCCACTAATTTCATTAATAAGACCATCAATGCTCATTCCTCCTAAGGGAATTAAAAGCGGACTGTACCATTTGAGTTTTTCGGCGGTTCGCAACCTTCGCTCAGCCGGAGTATACTCTTTGGGTTTATAGTCAATTATCCCTAATTCTTGGGCATTAATTCGTGGATATTCTGTTACAACCACTTCGTCTAACTGTGTAACTTTTGAAGTTAATTTTACAGTTAAAGTTGCAGAATTAAAATCACTTTTCAACACACTTTTGCGAGCATATTCCAAATGAATGGCAGAAAAAACCAATAAATCATCTTCTTTGGCTGCGATTGAAAATTTGCCATTTCGATCGGAAACGGTTGATTTTTCGTTGACTAAATTCAAAATATGAACGCCTTCAACTGAGCTTGAATCAGAAACAATAGTCCCATTAATGACTTTTTCAACGGTGCTCTGTGCATTGCTAAAAAACGAAAAAAAAATCAAAAGAAAAATTAAATAATTTTTTGCCATTTAGTTTGATTATTGTTCAGAATTATCTTTTATAGAACGAATTTACAATTTAAAAAATTGGATTTTCATTCCTTAATTAATCTTTAACATCTCTATAGTTTTAAGAATGAAACTTTATGAAATAAATAAACCCTTACTTTTGTATAAATTCCATCGTAATGAAAAACTTAATTATTGCCAGCACATCCACGTTACACGGAGGTAGTTATTTGGATTATTTACTTTCTGTTTTAAAAGAGCATTTTGCATCTTGCAAATCAATACTTTTCATTCCTTATGCCCGACCGGGAGGGATTTCACACGAAGAGTACACACAAAAAGTGCAAATTGTTTTTAAAACAATTGGCCTTGAAGTAAAAGGATTGCATGAATTTTCAAATCCTATTGAAGCCATCCAACAGGCAGAAGGAATATTTACCGGAGGCGGAAACACTTTTTTATTGGTTTCGCAGTTGTATGAAAATAAAGTGATGGATGTTCTAAAACAAACTCTTGAAACCGGCACGCCCTATTTAGGCACAAGTGCCGGCAGTAATATTTGTGGATTGACCATGCAAACAACCAATGACATGCCTATTATTTATCCGCCAAGTTTTGAAACGTTGGGTGTTATTCCTTTTAATTTAAATCCGCACTACTTAGACCCGGATGTCAATTCCAAACACATGGGCGAAACGCGTGAAACCAGAATCAAAGAATTTCATCAATTCAATACTGCGGCAGTTTTAGGATTACGCGAAGGGAGTTGGCTGGAAGTAAAAGGAGCCTCCATTGTATTGCGAGGAACTTTAACCGCTCGTTTATTCAGGGCAAATCAAGAAGCGGTTGAGTTGGAATCTGGAAGTGAGTTGAGTTTTTTGTAGCATAATAATGAAAAACAATGAAACAATTAAAAGTTGGTCTATATATTGCCTTAAATATTCTCTTTACAATTATTATTTACTTTTTATCCCTAAGACCCTTAAGTCCAGGAATTGAGCAATTAGAAGTAAATTTTAAAGAAAAAACATTTCTAGCATTTTCTTTCGAATTATCTCTTTTGATTTTATTTTTTACAATTATATTTTCTTTTTTGTCTTATTTATTTTTTCATTTTTTATTTAAGAACTTTTGTAGTAAAAGCAAATCATTTGTAATTATTCTTTTAATTTATCTCATAATTTCAATATTATCTAGTGTGGAGTACTTTAATTTTATCAATGATTCATTCTACAGTAAATAAAAACTCTGTCAAAGTTTAAAACTTTGACAGAGTTAAATTATCAAAAAAAACCTAAACTTTCGTTTGAGGTTGTAGCAAACTGGAAGACAAGGCTTCCCAATAAAACATTTGGATAAACTTTTCACCTCCTTCCACAAAAAAAGTCTGAACAAAAGTTCAGACTTTTTTTTAGAGCGGAAGACGAGGCTCGAACTCGCGACAACCAGCTTGGAAGGCTGGAGCTCTACCAACTGAGCTACTTCCGCATTGGTGAGTGCAAATATAGATAATTACTTTACTTTGATGCAAATTTTTTATGAAAAAAATTAACCGAAGTCGAATTCAAAATGTAACCTTTTTATCCTGAAAATGTTATACCTTTAGTTTTCATTTAAAGTAACTTAAAATTCATGATTATCTTAAAAGAAATAACAGCTTTGGAAACCTATTCCGTCAGACATCCTGTTTTACGTGAAGGCAAACCTATGGAAAGCTGCCATTTTGAAGGTGATCTTTTGCAATCAACTATACATATCGGGCTTTACAATAATGCCGCACTGATTGGCGTGATTTCTTTATTTAAAACAAAACATCCAGAGTTTAAATCGGATAATCAATTTCAAATTCGTGGAATGGCTGTTTTAAAACACCATCAAAAAAGAGGTTATGGACATCAACTATTGATAGAAGCTGAAGTGATTGCAAAAAAATACAATTGTAAAGTTCTCTGGTTCAATGCTCGCGAAAAAGCGGTAGGTTTTTATGAAAAAATGAACTATAAAATTATAGGAGAACCTTTCGAAATAGAAGATATTGGCACTCATTTTGTCATGTATAAAAAACTGAACTAGTTTATTTGCCTTTATGAAGAATTATTACGTTTTAATTTTGCTTTTTTTGGTTATCTCTTGTAAAAAAGAGCAAAGAGAATCAATTCCAACTGCCGTTACTGTTACCGATGCAGGTAAAATACTTGCAATTGACCCTAATGTGTTTTTAAAGGACCTTGATTCAAGTGTAATAAAATTTTATCAAAACAACCAAAACAAAACATTTTGGATGGATTTCAATTGTCGCGAATCATTGATTTTTCTTTTCAAAAATGCCGCAGAAGAAGGACTCAATCCTGCTGATTTTGAAAATAAAAAAATTAGTAAATTAGAACAATCCACCGGGAGCTTATCCAACCCAGAACTCATTAATTATGATATTTTATTAACTGAAACTCTCAATCGATATATTCATAAAATAGCTATCGGCAGTTTAAATCCTAAAGAATTATATGATGATTGGGATTTGAAACCTACCAAAGTCAATCCCTTAAAATTACTCATAAATTTTCAGAAAAAAGATTTCTTTGACTATGCTGTAAACGAAGTGAAACCTCCTCATTTGATGTACAAAAAGTTAAAAAAGGCTTTGCAACTCATCAATCAGTATCCAGACAAAAAGTTCAATACCTTGGAAATTCAAGAAAAAATTGTTTTGAATGATACCAATCCACTTCTTCCTGAGATAAAAAACCGACTCGTTTATTGGAAGGACTTGAAACAGCCGGATACGTTGACTTCCATTTACGATGCAACTACTAAAGCTGCTGTCAAACGATTTCAATCACGACATGGTTTGGCCCCTGACGGAGTTATCGGAAAAGGGACTATTGATGCTCTCAACTTCACCAAAAAAAGAAGAAAAGAACAAATAATTGCCAATATGGAACGCTGGCGGTGGTATCCAAGAAATTTTGAAAAAGAATATTTGATTGTCAATATTCCGAATTACTCACTTGAATTGGTTCGAGAAAAAGACACGGTTCGTTCGCATCGCATAATTGTTGGAAAAATCAAACGCAATACACCTATTTTATCTTCCAAATTAAGTTACGTGGTTTTCAATCCTACATGGACCTTGCCTCCTACTATTTTAAAAGAAGATGTGATTCCGGCTGCAACAAAAGACAGAAATTATTTTGCTTCAAAAAACATGACTATTTATCAAGGGAGTACACTCATTAGTGCCGAAGATTGGAATCCTACAATAGCTAAAAGTTATCGGTATGTACAAAAACCGGGAGCTGTCAATTCGTTGGGATTGGTAAAAATT
>NZ_JBILTE010000085.1:0-11460 GCF_044371705.1 Flavobacterium sp.
CGAAAGATCTGACTTAAATTCACATTCAAAAAGATTTTTAAAATGCTTGGTAATTTTTTCTTTGACAACTGCTTCATCCACCTGTGAAACACCTAATTCAACTTGCAGGGAAGTCACCGCTTTTCCACGGATACCACAAGGAATGATATTGTCAAAATAACCCAAATCGGCATTGACATTCAATGCAAATCCATGCATGGTTACCCACCGACTGGCTCGAACGCCCATGGCACAAATTTTTCGGGCAAAGGGTGTTCCTACATCCAGCCAAACGCCTGTTTCGCCTGGACTTCGTTCACAAGAAAGTCCGTATTCACCTAAAGTTAGGATAATAGCTTCCTCCAATAAACGTAAATATTTATGAATATCGGTGAAGAAATTTTCCAAATCCAAGATTGGATACCCCACAATTTGGCCGGGACCGTGGTAGGTGATATCTCCGCCTCTGTTTATTTTATAAAAAGCAGCTCCTTTTGCCGCCAATTGTTGTTCGGAAAGCAACAAATTAGACAAATCGCCACTTTTACCTAAGGTATACACATGGGGATGTTCTACAAACAAAAAATAGTTATTGGTAGGTTCTTCCTTCTGATTCTGACGATTCTGAATCTTTACATCAACAATTTTTTTAAAAAGTGCTTCCTGAAAATCCCAAACCTCCTTATAATCTTTTTGTCCTAAATCTTGTAGGTATATTTTTTTATTCATTGGATTTATTCGAAAACAACTTCGAAACTTAATTTTTCAGGATGCTCCATATAATCATCCATCGCAATGTCAACTGTTACAGTTTTTCTGTCGGCACTAAATTGAGCGTTTTCAAAAGTGATGCTTTTTACAGGTTTCGGAAATCTATAAATCATCTTGTAACTGGATTGTTCAAAAATCATCCCCATCGATTCGGTCATTTTATCCAATGATTCATCAAGTTCCTCTTCAGTGGCATCATCTATTTCTTCTCCGGACTCTTCATTAATTTCTTCTTCAACATTTTCCATTTCCTGTTTCAAGGCATCTGCAAAACTTCCGGGTGCCACTATCTTTTTAAATACTTTCCCATCATAAAAATAAGAGGTTTTTGAATCGTCTTTTAATGCCTCGGATGCAGATTCTGCCATCGGATTAGAAGTGCCTCCTCCGCCAATAGATTGCATTGTTTGCATAGGTGACAGCATTTCCATCAACTCATCAATCGAATCAAAATCTGCATACATGGAATAAACAAATTTCTTATCTGCTTCATTCATGACCATGTGTATGGTGAATTTTTCCAATCGCTTCAATTTTTGCTGCTCTTCAATGGGCAATTGTGCTATACTGTCTCTTTTTTCATCAAAAATTGATTGAAAGGTGAAAGTGGTATCCAAATCTTTAGAAGCAACTTCTCGGTTCTTTTTACTTTTATTCTTTTTCGATTTTGAAGGTTCTTCTGTTCCTAAATTACCCGCCATCTCCATCACCTGCGACATATCAATGTCATAACGGAATTTACCCGAACGGTCTTCCTTAATTTCAAAGGTTTCGGTAATGGCACAGGAGGTTAAAAACAAAAGTCCGATGAAAGGCAAAACGCGATTAAAATAATTCATGAATTTGATATTTTTTCCAAAACTACAAAATATGTAGAAGATGGGCAACGCAATAAAATGGAATTATCTTTCAATCAAATGGAGATGTGCCAAATCGAAAAAATAGTCAAAATTTACCCATTGCTCCATTTTCAAAATATCCCTATCTTTGCAGGCTTAAAAAAACAGTCTATGCAACTTTCGGAACAAGAAATCATCAGAAGAGAAAAACTGAATGCTCTACGCGAACTGGGAATTAACCCTTATCCTGCCAATCTTTATCCTTTAACGCATACGTCAAAACAGGTAAAAGACCAATTTGAAGAGGGCAAAAAGGTGAATCTTGCGGGCAGAATCATGAGCGTGAGAGACCAAGGAAAAGCTTCTTTTGCCGAATTGCAAGATAGCGAAGGTAGAATGCAATTGTACTTTAACCGCGATGTGATTTGTCCGGGTGAAGACAAGACACTATACAATCAGGTATTTAAAAAATTAACCGACTTAGGTGACTTTATCGGAATAGAAGGTGAATTGTTTACAACAAAAGTAGGTGCACAATGTGTGCGGGTAGACCATTTTACTTTTTTAAGTAAAACATTGCGTCCGTTACCTTTACCTAAAACAGATGAGGAAGGAAAAGTGCACGACGCCTTTAACGATGCCGAATTGCGTTACCGCATGCGGTATGTTGATTTAGTGGTTAACCCTCAAGTGAAAGATGTTTTTGTGAAAAGAACAAAATTGTTCAATGCCATGCGAACATTTTTTAATGACAAAGGCTATTTTGAAGTGGAAACTCCGATTTTGCAATCCATTCCGGGAGGAGCTGCTGCTCGTCCGTTTATGACGCATCACAATAGTTTGGACATTCCTTTATATATGCGGATTGCAAACGAGCTATATTTGAAACGATTAATTGTAGGTGGTTTTGATGGCGTTTACGAATTTTCTAAAAACTTCCGCAATGAAGGCATGGATCGTACCCATAATCCGGAATTTACTGCTATGGAAATTTATGTAGCCTATAAAGACTACCATTGGATGATGGAATTTACCGAGAATTTATTGGAATATTGTGCGTTACATGTAAATGGAACTACCGAAGCTACTTTTGGCGAATACCCAATCAACTTTAAAGCTCCTTATCCAAGAGTGACAATGACCGATGCAATTATACAGTTTACAGGTTTTGACATTTCCGGAAAATCAGAAGATGAACTACGAACAGCCGCCTTAAAAATGGGCATTCCTGTAGACGAAACCATGGGTAAAGGCAAATTGATTGATGAAATTTTCGGAGCTAAGTGCGAAGGAAACTTTATTCAACCCACCTTTATCACCGATTATCCGAAAGAAATGAGTCCGCTGTGCAAAGAACACCGCGACAATCCGGAATTAACAGAGCGATTCGAACTAATGGTTTGTGGTAAAGAAGTAGCAAATGCGTATTCGGAATTAAATGACCCAATTGATCAAAGAGAACGTTTTGAAGCCCAATTAAAATTGGCCGATCGCGGTGATGATGAAGCTATGTTTATTGACAACGACTTCCTGAGAGCATTGGAATACGGCATGCCTCCTACTTCCGGTTTGGGAATTGGAATAGACCGTTTGATTATGTTTTTAACCAACAACCAATCGATTCAAGAGGTGCTGTTCTTCCCGCAAATGCGTCCGGAGAAAAAGCAAGTGGAGTTAACGGATGATGAAAAAATAATTATCGAACTTTTAAAAGTTTCGCATCTTTTACCTCTAACTGAGTTAAAAGAAAAAACGGCCTTGAGTGGAAAAAAATGGGATGCCGCCATAAAAGGTTTGGCTAAACACAATATGATTAAAGTTGAAGTGGATGGCGATTTGAAAACGGTTGTTCTGAAAAACTAATTCTATACAATAAAAACAAATACAATTGCCTATGGTATCAACCATGGGCTTTTTTTTTGTTAAATATTCCACAAAGACTAAACCTTCTGTAGTTCCATTAGTCAAATCACCGTAATCAAAAAATACAGTAACCATGAAAAAAGTAATTTTTATCGCAGTATTGTTAGCAAGTACGCTAACATTTGCACAACAAAGAGGTTCAGGAAAAATGGGCGAAAATGCACCAATGAATCAAAGAGAAAGTTTCACGCCTGAACAAAAAGCAGAACTTCAGGTAAAACGCATGACTCTTCATTTGGATTTGACAACGAAACAGCAAGAAGAAATCAAAAAAATTGTTTTGGAAAACACCAAAAAAAGAGATGTAAAAAAAGCTGAAATGCAAGCAAAAAGAGCAGAAGGCAAGAAACCAACTTCAGAAGAACGATATGCCATGCAAAATCAACGTTTGGACAACCAAATTGCGATGAAAGCGGAGTTGAAAAAAATTCTTTCCAAAGAGCAAATGGAAAAATGGGAAGCCCATCAAAATGATAATCTTAGCAAAATAAACAATAAATCGAAAATGCGTCTAGGAAAAGGAAATCAAAAAAAATAATTTAATTGTTTTGACTGTTTTAAAAAAAAAAGTATATTCGCTTTAATAATTAACTAAACAATCTAAAAAATGAAAAATATTGCTTTAACAATTCTAGCTATATTCGCCTTTTCTGCATCTGCAACTGCTCAAACAATTGACCCAACTTTGTCAAATGAAAGAAAAGAAATTTTAATTAAAGAGGCTGCAACAGCAGATTATAATGCCCTTATAGAATATGTAGATACTACCCCACAACAACAAGTGGATTTACAAAATTTCTTTCAATTAAAATATGAATTGTTAAACGATCCAAAATTGACTAAAGAAGAGAAAGCAACTTTGAAAAAAGGGTTAGCAACCAAATTTTTAGCAACTTTAAATGACGGACAAGTTGAAAAATTACAAACAAATCCTGAATTATATAAAAAATTAACCAATTAATTCATTCAGAATTTAATCAATATAAAAGGCTCTTTTCAGAGCCTTTTGTTATTTTAAAGCGTTTTTGCAACAACCGCAATTGCAGCTATTGTTTCATCCAAATCTGCATAAGTCAACGCATCGGTAATAAACCACGTTTCATAAGCAGAAGGGGCAATATAGATACCCTGATGCAAAAGACCATGAAAAAACTTTTTAAACGTTTCGTTATCTCCTTTTTTTGCAGTGGCAAAGTCAACGACCGTAGTTGCAGCAAAATGCACCGATATCATTGATCCTACGCGATTAATAGTGTACACCAACTGCGAAGTGTCTAATGCTTTTCGGATTCCGGTTTCTAAATAAGCTGTTTTTGCATCCAAGCGGACAAACAAATCCGGGTCGCAGTTAATAGCTCTAAGCATTGCCAATCCTGCCGCCATTGCCAAGGGATTTCCCGACAAGGTTCCTGCCTGATAAACCGGCCCAACCGGAGCTAAATAATTCATAATTTCATTGCGAGCAGCAAAGGCACCAACGGGCAAGCCGCCGCCAATTACTTTTCCAAAGCAAACAATGTCAGCTTGAATTCCGTACAGTTCTTGAACTCCGCCGGCCGCTAAACGAAAACCGGTCATTACTTCATCAAAAATTAATAAGGATCCGTGTGCGGTGCATAAGTCTCTTAAACCCTTTAAAAAACCTTCCAATGGAGGCACACATCCCATATTACCTGCAACCGGTTCAACAATAATCGCCGCAATTTCATTTGGATTGGAAGCAAATAATTTTGCAACGGATTCCAAACTGTTATAATCTGCTAACAGGGTGTCTTTCGCAGTTCCTTGCGTTACACCCGGACTATTAGGAGTACCAAAAGTACTCGCTCCACTACCGGCTTGAATCAAAAATGAATCCGAATGACCATGATAGCATCCGGCAAATTTGATAATTTTATCGCGATTGGTAAAACCTCTTGCCAATCGAATGGCACTCATACAAGCTTCTGTTCCGGAGTTGACAAACCGAATTTTATCCACATTCGGAACCATTGAAATTGCAAGCGAGGCAATTTCTGTTTCAATTTCGGTAGGCATACCAAAGGATGTGCCTTTTTTGGCTTTTTCAATTACAGCAGTAACTACTGGTTCGTAGGCATGTCCTAAAATCATGGGTCCCCAAGAATTGATGTAATCAATCAATCGATTGCCATCTGCATCATACAAATAGGCCCCATGTGCTTTCTCCACAAAAATGGGAGTGCCACCTACACCTTTAAAAGCTCGGACAGGAGAATTTACGCCCCCGGGAATTACTTTTATAGCTTCAGCAAAAAGCTGACTACTTCTTTGATAAATCATGTTTGGATTTGATTATATTTAAATTTTATAGCTTGAGCACTTGACCAATAGCTATGGAGTTGTCTTTTAAATTATTCTTACGTTTTAATTCATCCAAAGGAATATTTGTCTTTTTGGAAATGGAATAAAGAGTATCTCCTTGCACAACTGTATAGGTTTTTTCAGAAAAACGCTCTTTAGATTTTGAAGAGCTGGTTTGAGAAGTAGTTCCACTTTTCAATACTTCTTCGTCATATTGATACAATTGATACCGTTCAATTAAACTGATTAATTTTTCAGGATATTTAGGATCGGTGGCATAACCTGCCGCTCGCAAACCTGTGGCCCATGCTTCGTAATCATCTTTTGGCAATTCAAAAAGAGAGGCATACCTGCTTCGTGTGGTTAAAAACATCGAATGATCGCGATAGGATTCGCTGGCATGTTCATACTTTCGAAAACATTCTTGTTCAGAATCATCATCATGACGAACACTTGGTCCCTCCCACTCTTTGTGACATTTAATGCCAAAATGATTGTTGGCTTTTACACTCAAAACACCCGTTCCACTGCCCGATTCAAGTATTCCTTGAGCCAAAGTAATACTAGCGGGAATGCCATACTGAGTCATATTATTTTTGGCAATACCTTTAAAATCTTCTATATATTTTGTAACTATTTCGGGGGTAACTTTTACAGCCGACGTTGCTACTAAAACTTCCGGTTCTTCTACTTTTTTAACTGTTTCTTTGGAAGTTTTAGTACTTGAAACAGGTTTCTTCACTGTTCGCGTAGATGTATTAGATTTGGTAGTTCGAACCACCGGTTTCGAGGAATGGCAACCAACCAAGAGAAATAAAACTGCAAAGAAGAAAACTTTTTTAATCACCATATGCTATTTGAGGCCAGCCTCTTTTACTTAATAATTGATTCATACCTTTAATGCCTTGCATACCTCCTGTGTGAATGAGTAAAATCTTAGAATGCTGAGAAAAATAATTTCGCTCCATTAGTTGTAAAACACCAAAAACCATTTTACCGGTATAAACGGGATCCAAAGGAATTTTAGTGCTTTGATAAATGATATTAAGAAATGCAATATAGTCTGGTGTTACTTTTGCATATCCTCCAAAAGTAAAATCGGAAATCAATTCCCAATTACTATTTTTTGCAAATTTACGAATATCATTTGATAAAAAGTCCCCTTTTAAAGCAGGGAAACCCAAAACTTTTTGATGCGGCTTAGCTGAATTGATGATTCCTGCTATTGTTCCACCGGTTCCAACAGCACAACAGATATAGTCAAAAACGGCATCTTGTGATGTTAAAATTTCTTCACAGCCTTGAACTGCTAAAGCGTTAGTGCCACCCTCCGGAATCAAATAAAAATCACCATACAATAATTTGAGTCGGTTTAATAAAACTTGATTTTCTTTGTCCCGATACTGTTCTCTGTTTAAAAAAACAAATTGCATTCCTGCTTTTTGAGCTTTCGCTAAAGTAGGATTTTCTTTAATTTTATTAATCAACTCTTCGCCTCGAATCACTCCAATAGTTGCAAAACCATTTTCTTTGCCGGCATAAGCAACTGCTGCGATATGATTGGAAAAAGCACCTCCAAAAGTGAGTAGTTGCTTGTGGTTTTGTTTTTTTGCTTCTGCTAAATTGTACTTTAATTTGCGGAATTTATTACCTGAAACTAACGGATGTATTAAATCCTCTCGCTTAATAAATAAGGAGCATTGATCTGTTAAAACCGGAATTTGTTGATTAATTAGTAACACAAAATAAATTAGGATTCAAATATATTGATAAAAAATCGAAGCTCAACTGATTTTACAATCGTTCCTAAACCAAAAAAATCATTTCTTTTTCAGTCACTCCGTAAACAAATTAAGAAATAATACTATTGAAATAAAATTTGATCGATGCAATTTAGAAAATTATCAAAAAAAAAGTGGAAATGAACCAGGGACTAACTAGTCGTAAAACTAGATGTTTTCAAAATAATACCTTCTTAAAAAAATTGAAAGAAAAAAGCATCATAACTAACTGAAATTTTGTAACTTAACACCCAAAATATCTAGTCCGCAAGGAAGTAACTGAAAAATTGTATCGGTAAATTAAAACTGTTTACAGTTAATTAAATAGGTATTTAAACGAAAATAACTGTATTTTAAAGGAATTAGTAGCTTTTTATGAGTTTATTTTTATTCACTTGCATCTTGTTTTACTAGATAAAGAGGGTGCTATTATTTTGAATAAACGACCTAAAATAACCTAAAAATACCTATAAAAAAAAGTTAAGCCCAAAATTTGCCAAATATTACTTGTAATAAACCGTGTTGATTATGAAAAAAAGTACTTTTTTAAGAATAATTTTAGAGAAAAAAATTAAAGAATAACTTTTAAGTGTTTCTTTTAAACAATCAAATTCAATCCAACAGCTAAACAATTGAGCATTTCAACGATAATAACAGTTCCTCAATGCAATTAATAGTTTGTTTGATTACATTTACATCCAATTTTTTGTTTGAATTTTGCAATCCAAATCTAATATACGCATTACACCTGGCCTCAGGGGGATGTTCAACTTTAAATAATGTGCGACCATGTTAAAAAACATACTTTCCAAAAAAATAACTACTTTTTTATTAATCCTACTTCCATCCGTTTTATTTTCACAAACAACTATAACCTCAGTCACAACTGGTAACTGGAATGATACAGCAACTTGGGTTGGAGGTGTAGTACCTGTTTCTGGCGATAATGTGATAATTGCTGCAGGACATACGGTTACGCTAGTAGCTAATACTGATATATCTTCAGGAAACCTAACGCTAACCGGGACAATTGCGCTTGCAGGTTTTAATTTGACCGCAGGCTCATTAGCAGGTGCAGGTAATATTGGCACAAGTTCTGGAACGCCATTGGTTACTGTAGGAAGCAACGGAAGTAATACGACTTATTCAGGTGTTTACAGTGGAACGGGTGCTCGGTTAACCAAAGAGGGTTCAGGAACCTTAACCCTTTCAGGAGTGAATTCTTATACAGGTGCAACAGTTATCAATGCAGGGACTTTGAGACTTGGTGTAGCCGAACGAATTTCAAATAGCAGTGCTTTAACAATTGCCACCGGTGCAGTTTTTGACATGAATGGCTTTAGTGAGACTGTTTTTTCATTTGAAGGTGGCGGAACGATTACGAGTAATGCGGTCGGTTCAGTTACGATAACTTACAATGGACCATTTGCTACTACTACGTTCAGCGGAGTGATACAAAATGGGAGCGGGACGGTATCCCTTAATATGCCCCTTTCCAACACTCTTACACTTACCGGCAATAATACTTATACTGGTGCAACTTCCGTTAGCAACGGCCTTATTTATATTGGCAATGGTGGAACAAGCGGTTCCGTGGCAGGCAATATCACTATAGGTTCGGCTGGTAATGTTTTTTTTAACCGCTCTGATGACTTCACTTTCTCTGGTAACATTTCAGGGGGCGGCATGTCTGTTTTTAAGCAGGGCGCTGGAACAATGACACTTACAGGTAATATAACGGGTATAAGCTCGGTTGCGGTACAGGGAGGAAATTTATCTATTGGTAACGGTGGCACAAGCGGATCGGTTTCTGTCAACATCAACAATACCGCTACGGTCGTTTTTAACCGCTCTGATAACATAACTTACAGTAATGTGATCTCTAATTCTGGTACAATAACTAAGTTGGGAGCAGGTACGCTTACGCTTAGTGGCGTAAATACCAATACGGGAGCGTTTAATGTGAATGTAGGAACCGTACAAATAAGCACAAATGAAAGACTTGGAAACTGCAACTTAACGGTTGCAAGTGGAGCAACATTTAACCTGAATGGATTCTCAGAAACTATTGCCTCCATCGCTGGTGCAGGAACCATTACAAGCAGCGCTGTTGGTGCTGTTACACTCACTAATGGAGGAACAACCACCACCACATTTAGTGGTGTTATCCAAAACGGAAGTGGCACACTTTCCTTAACTAAATCGGGAACTGGAACACTTACTTTAAGCAGTGCAAATACTTATACTGGCACAACCTCTATTTCAGCTGGAACTTTAATAGTGGGTAATGCTACCGCTCTATCTTCGAGTATAATTACCCTTAGTAGTACAGGAATATTAAGAACAGATGTTCCTGCAACATTCAATAGATTGACGGTTAGTACATTAACGGCAAAAGTGAATTGCAATGGAAATAATTCAACTTGTACACGACTTATTTTTCTTACTGCAACACAGCCAAATGGAACTCACGGAAGCACTGCATCATCGGCAACCTTTAAAAACAACAATTTCTTTGTGGCTGCCTCGACTGGAGTTATAACTGTAAATGATTGTGCATTTTCTTTAGAAGTGATAACTACTGCTGCGAGCCAAACAGTTACACTACCAATCTACGGCACGGTGAATACTACAGTTTACTGGGGTGATGGCGGTTCTGACACCTATACTACCTCTGCTGACTGGAACCACGTGTATGCCTCTGCAGGCACCTACACCATAACGATTTATGGCACAATGACCCAATTCGGTAGTGGAGCCGCCTACTCAAATGCTGCTCGAATAACTCGAATGGTAGAATGGGGCTGTACAGGCTTGACTAGCCTCAACGGTGCCTTCTGGGGTGCCACCAACCTCACGGATGTACCTAATAACCTTCCTGCCGGTGTTACCAATCTCAGTAATACATTTAGAAATGCTACGTCCTTCAACGATCCTGATGTCGGAAGTTGGAATACTGCTGCCGTTACGAATATATCTGGTTTGTTTTCGGGTGCTACTGCCTTTAATCAAAACATTGGAAGCTGGAATACGGCGGCGGTAACCAATATGAGTGGGGTGTTTTTTGAAGCTTCTGCATTTAATAATGGAGGAAGCAGCACCATCAATAACTGGAATACGTCAGCTGTAACCACTATGCAAAACGTGTTTCAGGCTGCCACCGTCTTCAACCAAAATACTGGCAGTTGGAATACTGGGGCGGTAACAAATATGGCTAGTATGTTTGCGTCTGCCGCAGCCTTCAACCAAAACATTGGAAGCTGGAATACTGCTGCAGTGACAGATATGAATTCGATGTTTAATACGGCAACAGCCTTCAATCAAAATATAGGCAGCTGGAACACTGGAGCGGTAACGAATATGAGTGCCATGCTTAATTCGGCAACAGCCTTTAATCAAAACATTGGAAGCTGGAACTTGAATGCCAATGTTAATTTAGGAAGTATGCTCAACAGTTCAGGAATGGATTGTTCCAACTATTCTGCCACGCTTGTGGGGTGGAATGCCAATCCGACCACTCCTAACGGTAGAACACTAGGTGCTACCGGCAGAACCCGTGGTCCGCAAGCCACCGCAGCCAGAGCCAATTTGGTTTTAGCAACCGGCAGTGGCGGTAAAGGATGGACCATTACAGGTGATACCGTAAGTGCCAATAGTTGTGGTGCCTTTATTACCCGCTGGAATTTAGCCACAGCAGGTAGTGGTGCTACCCAATTAAGTATTGGTACTGCAACCAGTGGAACCGTAAATTACTACTGGCAACAAGTAACCGGTGGTACGGCAACGGGTTCGGGCTCTTTCTCAGGATCTACCTTAACCATTACCGGTTTGCCAGCGGGTGCTAC
>NZ_JBILTE010000242.1:0-3271 GCF_044371705.1 Flavobacterium sp.
AACATTTAAATTGACCGTTGGATTATCAATGGCGGCAATAAAAAGTTTGGCACTTTCGGCACCTGCGGCTTTCAGTAATTCCAAACGTGTAGCATCGCCATAATATACTTTAAAGCCCATTTTACGCAATAATTCAACACGGTCAGAATCGTGATCCAAGATAGTTGCATTGACACCATTCGCTCTCAATAATCGTCCAATGGTACTTCCGAAATGGCCAAAACCGGCAATTATTACCTCGTGTTGTTCGTCAATGGTATCTGCTTTTTTAGGTTGCTTTTCTTTTACTCCAAAATAAGGGTCAATCCATCGTTCGTTGATCAATAACAAAAAAGGAGTGGACAGCATACTTAAGGCAATGATGGCCATTATTTGATTGGCTAAAATATTCGGAAGAATATTCAATTGCATGGAGAAACTCAGAATAACAAACCCAAATTCACCTGCCTGACTGAGTCCGAATGCGAATAAAAAGTTTTGATCGGTTTGCTTTTTATAAATTTTTCCAATGCCAAAGATTACTAAAAACTTGATGGCTGTGAGTGCTGCCCCAAAAAGTAGAATAAAAACAGGGTTTTCTATGATTAATTGAAAGTTTATTGAAGCACCTACGCCAATAAAAAACAACCCTAAAAGGAGTCCTTTAAATGGTGCAATATCACCTTCCAATTCATGTCGGAATTCAGAATTTGCCAATACTACACCAGCCATAAATGCACCTAGTGCCGGACTCAATCCAACCAATTGCATTAAATAGGAAACGCCAACCACCAACAATAATGCAGAAGCGGTAAATAATTCCTGCAATCTAGTTTTAGCAACAAAATGTAATAAGGGAACGATGATGTATTTACCACCAAAATAAACGAATACTATGGCACCAATGACAATTAACGTTTGAATCCATCCGGGAAAATCAGAGATGATGGAATTGTTTATCTGTTCCGGATCAATAATGGTACTACTTGAAACCAACAAGGGAATAATTGCCAAAATGGGTATTACTGCAATATCTTGAAATAGTAGTACTGCAAAAGAGGCTCGACCCATAGAAGTTTGCGACAAATCTTTTTCTTTGAGGGTTTGTATAACAATTGCCGTAGAAGAAAGAGAGAGAGCCAAGGCGATCACTAAAGCTGTTTGCCAATTCCAATCAAAAATTAAAGAACTTAGTAGGAATAGGATTAGGGTGGTTCCAATTACTTGCATGGAACCCATGCCTAGTATGAAACGTCTCATTTTCCAAAACTTGTAGGGGTCTAGTTCCAAACCAATCAGAAACAACATCATGACCACACCAAATTCTGCAAAGTGCATAATGTCTTCTCCTTCCTGACCAATCAATCCAAATACGTAGGGACCGATAAATATTCCGGCAAATAAATAACCTAAAATGGAACTTAGACCTAATTTTTTAGCAATAGGAACACAAACTACGGTAGCAGTAAGATAGATAATAGCTTGTATGAAGAATCCATTATCCATATTTATAGTTTAGATTGTATCCAATGATTTAAATAGATATGTTCGTCAAAGTTCTCCGATTGTATCCCTTTTTCTTCCAAATAAGCAAGCAACTGATTGTACAATTTTGCTTTGCTGAGTGTTTCTTCAATCGTAATTTTATGCGTACCATGAACTACAAACGGTGGAAGATAATGCATCTTACAAACTTTTGCAGTTTGATTGAATGGTTCCAAAAGTTCAGGAATTGTGAAACGGTCTCTTCCGGTTGAACAATAATTTTCTTGGCTACCACCGGTGGTAATTACTTGAAATAGAGTTTTGTTTTTAAGATTATTTCCCTCTTTTCCATAAGCCCAACCAAATTCTAAAACAAGATCCATCCACTGTTTTAATAGGGGCGGGCAATTGTACCAATACATTGGATGGTGCCAAATGATGATATCGTGATTCAGCAATAAATCTTGCTCTTTTTTTATGTCAACATCAAATTCAGGGTATTCTTCATACAAATCATGAAAAGTGATGTTGGGTGAATGCGGAATATTATCAACTAAAATCTTATTCACCTGCGATTTCT
The DNA here is from genome assembly GCF_044371705.1 of Flavobacterium sp. GTDB lineage: Bacteria > Bacteroidota > Bacteroidia > Flavobacteriales > Flavobacteriaceae > Flavobacterium. The sequence goes on from NZ_JBILTE010000242.1 coordinate 2,045, forward strand.
CATACAACGGATGTGCAAATAGAATTAAGATTTTATGTGGTTTTTTCATTTATTCTACCGTAACATTTTTGATGATCGCTGCATCTACATCACTGGTAAATCTAAAGGTGTAAACTCCTGGAGTAGTAGGAGTAAAAGAGTATGTTGCTGTGCCTTCTACAATCTCTTGATCACATCCGCATTGCTCTCCTTTGCTAATTACATCCAAGTAAAAAACATTATTAACTCTCTCTTGATTAAATCTCAGAAAAGTTGTGCATCCATCAAATGGTAAAAATTTGACATTAAATACAATAGGCACATTAACTGCTGAGGTAGTTGGACCCGTAACTTCTGTTGCTAAACTTACAATTTCGTAGTAACAATCGTTTCCATCATCATCAACACAACTTGTTTGAATGGAAACTGCAAAAATTAATACAATTGATTTTAAAATAAATGATTTCATAGTTTTATATTTTTTCAATAGATAGTTATATTCCTAAATAGTTGCTTGGTGTAATGGCTAATAATTCGGTTTTAATTGCATCGGAAACAGCTAAGGAATCAATGAAATTATGAATGGCATTCTTGTCGATGGCTTCGTTTGTTCTTGTCAATCCTTTTAAAGCTTCATAAGGATTTGGATATCCCTCGCGGCGTAAAATAGTTTGGATTGCTTCGGCAACAACCGCCCAATTTCTTTCTAAATCTTCTTCAAACTTGCTTTGGTTCAATAGTAATTTATTCAAGCCTTTCAATGTTGCTTCAAAACCAATAAGCGTATGTCCGATAGGCACTCCGATGTTTCTTAGAACAGTGCTATCAGTCAAATCTCTCTGTAATCTTGAAAGAGGTAATTTGGCTGAAAGATGCTCAAAAATAGCATTGGCAATTCCTAAATTTCCTTCTGAATTTTCAAAATCAATTGGATTCACTTTATGCGGCATGGCACTGGAACCAATTTCTCCTGCCTTTATTTTTTGTTTAAAATAATCCATGGAAACATAGGTCCAAATATCTCTATCTAAATCAATCAAAATGGTATTGATTCGTTTTAAAGCATCAAAAAATGCGGCAAAATGGTCGTAATGTTCTATTTGCGTGGTGGGAAATGAATGGTGTAAACCCAATCCGTCCTCAACAAAATCGGTTCCGAATTTTTTCCAGTCAATGGCAGGGTAAGCCACATGATGAGCATTATAATTTCCGGTTGCACCACCAAATTTTGCAGCAAAAGGAATATTA
>NZ_JBILTE010000243.1:0-3269 GCF_044371705.1 Flavobacterium sp.
CTACAACCTACAACCCGGAACTCGTAACCCGCAACTTCCTAAACTTCAATCCCCCAAGTAGACGGACTCACTCGCCATTCTTGTAAAGTGTGCTGCTCTTCTTCTGAAATATAATTTTTGGCAACAGCCAATTCTAATAAATTATCGTAATTACTCAACGTATGTAAATCAATGTTGGCTTTTTTGAAGTTTTCTATCGAAATGTCAAAACCATAGGTAAAAATAGCAACCATTCCTTTGACAATTGCTCCCTCGGCTTTTAAAGCTTCCACAGCCAGCAAACTACTGCCTCCGGTGCTGATTAAATCTTCTACAACAACCACACTTTGACCTTTTTGTAGAAAACCTTCAATTTGATTTTGTCGTCCGTGCTTTTTTGCCTCCGGTCGAACGTATACAAAAGGAAGTCCCATGTATTCGGCAACAAGCATCCCAATTCCAATAGCTCCGGTTGCAACTCCGGCTATAACGTCCGGCTTACCATATTGCTTTTCAATGTTCTTTGAAAACTCCTCACGAATGTAATTGCGAATAGGAGGAAAAGACAACGTTACACGGTTGTCACAATAGATTGGCGATTTCCATCCGGAAGCCCATGTAAAAGGATTTTTCGGATTCAATTTAATTGCATTAATTTGTAAAAGCAATTCGGCCGTTTTTTTTGCTGTATCTTTATTAAAAATCATACTACAAATGTATAAAGTTTTTGTGAACGACAAACCACTTTTTTTGACAAATGAAGTTCAAAAGGAAACCGACTTTCAGTTGTTTTTACTTGAAAGCATTGATATAAAAGAACTTATCATCAAAATATTTAAAAATAAAGTAGACAAAGCTTTTTTGTACCATCCCGATGAAAAGGAAATGTTGAAAAAACTGAAAGCAAAAATACCTGTTGAAAAAGCAGGAGGCGGTTTGGTGTACAATGCAAAAGATGAAGTTCTATTCATTTACAGAAATAATAAATGGGATTTACCCAAAGGTGGGATTGAAAAAGGAGAAGAAATTGAAGAAACTGCCATCAGAGAAGTGGAAGAAGAAACGGGTGTGAAAGGCCTGACCATCGTCAACAAATTAGACAAAACTTACCATATTTTCAAGAGGAACGGACGCTACAAACTTAAAATCACGCATTGGTTTGAAATGCGTACAAAATATACAGGACCTCTTCAAGCTCAAGCCGATGAAGGGATTGATAAAGTGGAGTGGAAGTCAGCCGACCAAGTGCAAGCTGCTTTAAAAAATTCGTATGAGAATATCAAGTTGTTGTTTGAGTAGGTTTATGGAACTACTACTGTTTGGTGAAATAGAAATAGATTACGTATAACCATCCAAATATTCCATGAATAATTGCCCACATAATAGATTTGTTATGTGTGTAAGAAATTGCAATTGCTAGTGCAGTACCAAAACTAATTCCATTAGTTATTACAGTGTTTGCTGTGGAACCGTCATTAGCTACAACAATATTTGAACTAAGTACTGCAATGAACGTAAAAGCAAGTGCTAACTTTTTAGTTTTCATAATTTCATAATTTCATTATTTCATTATTTCATTATTTTATTACTTTATAAACAGGATACTGCAAATGGGCCTTTTCATAATACGCTGAATTTTTATATACCCAATCCAATTGGGCTCGACCATTAGCAGCAAATTCAGGTTCTGCTGCCTTTTTAGCTTCAAACGCAGCTTTGAGTTGTGCATCTTTTTGCAATAATTCTGCGGCTAAATCTTCAAAAACATAAGCAGAATAGCCTTCTTTTTGCTGTAAAATAGCGTCGAAAAAGTTCCAATTGAAATAGGAATCAACAGCTTCGGGTTCTAAAGTTTCCAATAAATATTTTACTCCCGGTTGATTGGTAGGAAAAACATAATCACCTGCGGTAAATTTTAATAGCTGACTACTTTTCGAAACTTTCGTGTTGTAATGACCGTAATGTCCTTCGTAAGGTGATTTGGCTGTTTGATAGCTTTCAATTTTATACGATTCTACTTCAATAAGTGTGTCCTTTTGAATTTGTGTAAAAACAAGTTGATTCAATCGTAACAAATCAATTATTTGCCATTGTGATTGTGGAATGATGTAAGATTCAGGAACGGTAAAAAATTGCGTAGGTTTGTAATTGCCGTAAAACGGAATTTTCTTTGTAAAAGGTTTGCTTTTGTCATAGTACAATCGGTCTTTTCCTGAAATGGTACTTGGTTTGGTAGCCCCTTCATATCCTTTGAAATCAATATAGGATACTCTGCTCGAATCAATGGTCCAATTTAACGGATACTGTGTTCCTGCAACGTATTCATTGGCACTTTCTTTTCGAATTTTTTTTATTTTTTCCCAATGCATGTCGGTATGCTGAATCACACTTACCATGAATTCGTAGGTAACTTTCACTCGCTCACTAAAAGATTTCAGCATATGAGTTTCCGGCACAAAACCTAAGGTGTTGAAAAGAGTGGTGTAACCGGTCGCATATCGGGGTGTATCCGTAAACTGTTCAAAACCTTTGTCCGGAGTTGAACCGTGAACAGTGACATACGGAACCACATCAATCTTCTTCAGATTCATACTTTTGACAATGTCTGGATAAAAATCGTTGATGAAATAATTTCCCAGTTTGGTACCCAATCGCTCATGTTGCGTAGCAATGCAGGTAAATGTGTATTGATAATCAGCACCGTTTGAAACGTGATTGTCTAAAAAAACATCCGGACGAACACTGTGAAATAACTCTTGAAAACTTCTGGAATTCTTTGTGTCCGATTTTACAAAGTCCCGATTTAAATCATAATTTCGTGCATTTCCTCTGAAACCGTATTCTTCCGGACCATTTTGATTGGCTCTGGACGAACTGTTCCTGTTCAACATACCACCAATATTATAAACAGGAATCACAACCACCAAGGTGTTTTTGGGAACTTTAATTTTTGAAGTGGCAAAATCTCGAAGCAATTGCATGGACGCATCGATTCCGTCCGGTTCTCCGGGATGGATGCCATTGTTTATTAATACTACAGCTTTGTTTTGATTAAAATCAAAATTTTTATTTTCTGAAAACACAACAATATGCAAAGGTTTTCCACTGTCCGTAAGTCCTTTTTCAATAATTTGAATAGTTGGGAAAGTAGTGGCTAAATTTTGATAATAAGAAATGCATTCCTGATACGTGGTGGATTGATTGCCATTACCTTTTTCAAAAGGTGTTTGAAATTGAGTCGAATTTTGACCAAATAAGCCAATAGAAATAAAAAGTAGAATAAATTTTAT
>NZ_JBILTE010000244.1:0-3265 GCF_044371705.1 Flavobacterium sp.
AATCGGTGAAATTAAATATTTCATTTCAATTTCATCATGGTGAGCTCCAATAGCGTTGCATACTTCTTCTTTTTCGCCGAATTTCTCCGCCCACTGCATACCTAAAATCGCGTGCGGTAATTCACTTTCTGTATCTGGCACTTTACCAATATCATGCAACAATCCGGCACGTTTGGCCAATTTTACGTTTAATCCTAGCTCAGCAGCCATAATACCACAAAGTTTAGCAACTTCACGAGAGTGCTGTAGCAAATTCTGACCGTAAGAAGAACGGTATTTCATTCTACCCACTACTTTAATTAATTCCGGATGTAAACCGTGAATTCCTAAATCAATCACGGTGCGTTTACCAACTTCAATGATTTCATCGTCAATTTGCTTCGTAGTTTTTGCAACCACTTCTTCGATTCTAGCGGGGTGAATACGACCATCGGTTACCAATTTATGCAATGCTAAACGAGCAATTTCTCTTCGAACCGGGTCAAAACAAGAGAGAATAATTGCTTCCGGTGTATCATCAACAATGATTTCTACTCCGGTTGCAGCCTCTAAAGCACGAATATTTCGACCTTCACGACCGATAATTCTACCTTTTACATCATCGGATTCGATGTTGAATACAGAAACACAGTTTTCTACTGCTTCCTCTGTACCCACTCGTTGAATGGTATTGATAATTACTTTTTTAGCTTCTTGTTGAGCGGTAAGCTTCGCTTCTTCCAAGGTTTCTTGAATATGAGCCATGGCTTGCGTTTTGGCTTCAGATTTTAAGCTTTCTACCAATTGTTCCTTGGCATCTTCAGCTGATAATCCTGATATTACCTCCAATTGCTCCACTTGACTTTTGTGTAATTTTTCAAGTTCAAGCGTCTTCTTCTCATACACTTCAATGCGATTGTTGAAGTCGGTGATTTTAGCTTCCGATTCATCGGCTGCTTTTTTGGCTCGAGCTAATTCATTAGAGATTTGTGATTCTTTATCTCTTACTCTTTTTTCAACTTCGGCAACCCTTTTGTCTTTTGATAAAATCTCTTTTTCGTGTTCTGATTTTAGTTCTAAAAATTTCTCTTTTGCCTGAAGTAATTTGTCTTTTTTAATGTTTTCTGCCTCAACTTTTGCATCTTTTAAGATGGAAGTGGCTTCCTTTTTTGCATTTTTTATGAGGTTGGAAACGTTGCTCTTTTCAATGAGTTTTGCGATGGCAAAACCCGCGGCAAGACCAACAATACCTGCGATAATAACTAGTAATGTACTGTCCATTTGTGTGTAAGGTTTATATATAAAAAAAGCCTACATTAGGTGATTGTATAAACTCGTATTGACAAGTTTTGAGCTAACTCATTGTTCAAGGATCCCAATCGCAATGCTGGGCGTGCTTTAGTAATGATGATTTGCTCATTCTAAAATGTTAGTGTTGAGTTTATCAAATAGAAACTAATGTAGGCAGTATCTTGATGTATTTGTAAGAACGTGTTTATTTGTCGAGATAGTGCGACAGTAATAAATCCAATTTTTTTAATCGCTCCAATGTTTCCTGATGGTCATCGGTTTTCTCAATTTGTTTTTGCTCTACTTGCGAAGCAAACTGCAACGCACACATGGCCAAAACATCTTGTTTATCACGAACGGCATAATTTTGTTCGAATTGCTTAATCATTACATCAATTTTTTTTGAAGCACTTCTGAGTCCTTCTTCCTGCGACATATCGACCGTTAAAGGGTAGACTCTGTCTGCAATTGATAGTTTAATTTTAAGTTTTTCGCTCATCTTATGTTAATCCGATAGTTGTGCTATACAATAATCAATTTCACGAATTAATGAATTTATTTTAAGCTTTGTATCTCTTTTATTTTCATCACTGCCTAATAATGAATTGGCAATTTTGAGTGTATCATACTGCTTTTGCAAAGCTTCAATCTGTTGCGATTGTTTTTGTATAATGCCGGCTGCTTTAGCTAATTCTTGCTTCAAATGATTAGACGACTCTTCTAAGCGATCAATTTTGCTAAAAAGTTTCGGCAATCTAATTTCAAGAGAATCAACAATTTCAACCATTTCACTCATAAAAACCTGATTCATTACGTGATTTACAAAGTTACTATTCCTGATGGATTATCGCAATAATTTTTTTGTTTTTTTGAAATATTATGTAAATCCTTCATTTTCAGTAAATTTTTTTGAACTGTTTTTTGGGTTGTATTTTCCTATAAAAGTAGTAACTTAGCTAAAACCTTTGGTTATGAAAGTTTTTCTCATTTTTATATTCGCGTTGACAAACGTAGTTGCACAGGATAATTATCCCCAAGATTACTTTCGTTCTCCTTTAAATATACCTTTGTTAACTTCAGGTACTTTTGGTGAATTGCGTACGAATCATTTTCATTCAGGTATTGACTTACGAACGCAAAGAAAAGTAGGTTTGCCAGTTTATGCTGCGGCTGACGGATATGTGTCCCGCATCAAAATTTCAATCTATGGCTATGGCAAAGCCATTTATATTACACATCCGAATGGATATACAACAGTTTACGGACATTTGTTAAAAGCCACACCGGCAATCGAAGAATATAGTAAGAAACAACACTATAAGGAAAAATCTTTTGAAATTGATGTTTATCCGGTAATTAATGAATTACTTGTAAAAAAAGGTGACACTATTGCATTTTCCGGTAATACAGGTGGTTCTTTTGGCCCTCATTTACATTATGAATTTAGAGATACCCAATCAGAAAGAGTAATTAATCCTTTTTATTTCGGACTTGCGAATGAATTTTTAGACACCAGGCCTCCAGTCATTGAAAGTTTATTGGTTTATCCAATGGATGAAAATTCGATTGTTAATACATCCCAACAACCTGTTCTGGCAAATTTAGTTCTGCAAAAAGACGGAAGTTATGTAGCAAGCGGCATCAAAGCAAACGGGACTATTGCATTTGCAGTGCAAACGCATGATTTAAGCAACAATAATTATGGTAAGAACGGTGTTTTTGGTATTCAGACTTATTTAAACGGGAACGCGAATTTTGCTATTAAATTTGATACTTTTTCCTTTGATGAAACACGACATGTTAATAATTATATTGATTATGAACGGTTTGTTAAGACCAAACAAAAATTCCAGAAGTTATTTATTGAAACGCCTTATGAATTAAGTTTACTTAGTAAAAATCAGTCGAACGGACTGATAAACATTCAACCAAATAGCAATTATACGTATAGAATTGAGGTGACAGATTTTCACCAAAACAAAACAGTAATTCATGT
>NZ_JBILTE010000086.1:0-11405 GCF_044371705.1 Flavobacterium sp.
AAAGGATTCAAACTGAATCATTTTACCACCTTTTGCTTTGATTTCATCGATGATTTTCATAGCACTCATATGGTCAATACCCGGATCTAAGCCGATTTCATTCATAAAAATGAGTCCGTTTTCTTTGGCTAAACTATCCAAATCCTGCATTTTTTGGCTGATGTATGAAGCTGTAACCAAGTGTTTTTTGAATACGATACAGTCTTCGGCTATTTCAATATGTAAATGGGCGGGAAGCATCGAAATGACAATTGAAGCTTTTTGTATTTCTTGTTGACGATGTTCAATATTTGAAATATCTAATTGAATCGGAATGGCGTTGGGGTGATTATTGGTTTTACTTTTGGCTAGTTCAAGTGACATGTCGGCAATAACTAACTGTAAATGTTCAACTTCTGATTTGTTTAAAAGGTATTGTATCAACGAAGAGGCCGAACGTCCGGCACCAATAATTAAAATAGTCCTCATTTTATTGTATAAATATCACACGAAAGTAAACAAATGTTGTATTTATAACAAATTTGGAGGTGTTAATTCTTTTTTAAAGCCTTGATTAAATTTGTAAATTTGAATTCTAAAATTACCAAATGGAACGAAAAATAATTTTAACAGCATCTTTGATGGGTTTTTTTGCCATTGTTTTTGGAGCTTTTGGAGCTCATGCATTAAAAACTTATCTCAATGAATCACAATTAATTAGTTTTGAAACCGGTGTTCGCTACCAAATGTATCATGCGTTGTTTTTATTTTTTGTCGCTCGTTTGCCATTAGTAAATGACCGGGCTAAAAACGTCATTTTTTATTTGGTTGTATCAGGAGTAATTTTCTTCTCGGGGTCCATTTATTTATTGACTACCAATTCATTAATCGGAGTTGATTTTAGTTTCATTGGTCCGGTTACGCCCATTGGAGGATTGCTATTATTGAGTGCTTGGATGGTGCTATTTTTAAATATTCTTAAACAAAAAGCATAAAAATTGATTAAATTTCTATTCATAAAGATTTAATTTTTACTTTTGCCAAATAATAAAACTCAACTAAACGGTAAATGTATGGACGGTTACACCCAATTTACGAAATCGATTTCGCTAGATAAATACGGAATTACAAACACGCAAGAAATTATCTATAATCCATCGTTCGAATTTTTGTGCAACGAAGAGTTAAGTTCAAATTTAGAAGGTTACGAAAAAGGTCAGCTAACAGAACTTGGTGCGGTGAATGTGATGACAGGTGAATTTACGGGTCGTTCGCCAAAGGATAAATATATTGTTGAAGACGCTGTTACAAAAGAAACTATCTGGTGGAATTCTCCAAAAGCTCCAAATGACAACAAACCCATCTCTCAAGCAACTTGGAATGCATTAAAAGAGACAACAACCCAGCAACTTTCAGGAAAGAGATTATTTGTGGTTGATGCTTTTTGTGGTGCTAATGAAAACACGCGTTTGAAAGTTCGTTTTATCATGGAAGTGGCTTGGCAAGCACATTTTGTAAAAAATATGTTCATTCGTCCAACGGAACAAGAATTAGAGAATTTTGGTGAACCTGATTTCATCGTTATGAATGGTTCTAAGACTTCTTTCAAGGATTATGCAGCTCACGGTTTAAATTCAGAAGTATATGTAGCTTTTAATTTAACGGAAAAAGTTCAAATTATTGGAGGTACTTGGTACGGTGGTGAGATGAAAAAAGGACTTTTTTCAATGATGAATTACTATTTACCGTTGCAAGGAATCGCTTCCATGCATTGTTCTGCAAACAAAGGAAAAGACGGTGATGTTGCTGTTTTCTTTGGTTTATCAGGAACAGGAAAAACAACGTTATCTACCGACCCAAAACGCGAATTAATTGGTGATGATGAACACGGCTGGGATAATGACGGTGTTTTTAACTTTGAAGGAGGATGCTACGCAAAAACCATTGATTTAAGTAAAGAAAACGAACCGGATATTTATGGAGCAATTAAAAAAGATGCATTGTTAGAAAACGTTACCGTTGACGCCAACGGTAAAATCGATTTCAAAGATGGTTCTGTTACCCAAAATACGCGTGTTTCTTATCCAATTAATCACATACAAAATATTGTCAAACCGGTTTCAAAAGCGGGTCATGCTACCAAAGTTATTTTCTTAACGGCTGATGCTTTTGGAGTCATGCCTCCCGTTTCTAAATTGACACCGGAGCAAACCAAATATTATTTCCTTTCGGGATTTACAGCTAAATTAGCGGGTACTGAAAGAGGTGTAACGGAACCACAGCCAACTTTTTCAGCGTGTTTTGGTAAAGCATTTTTATCACTACATCCAACTAAATATGGGGAAGAGTTGGTTAAGAAATTGGAGGAACACAAAGCTAGTGCTTATATGGTTAACACAGGCTGGAATGGAAGCGGAAAAAGAATTTCAATTAAAGACACACGTGCAATTATCGATGCAATTTTAGATGGTTCAATTGAAAAGGCAGCGACAAAAACAATTCCGGTATTTAATTTTGAAGTGCCAACAGATTTGCATGACGTAAACCCCGTAATCTTAGACCCCAGAAATACGTATGCAAATGCCTCAGAATGGAATGAGAAAGCAACTAATTTAGCAGGATTATTTATTAAAAATTTCGTTCAGTACACAGACAATGAAGAAGGACAGAATTTGGTGAAGTCCGGACCTCAACTATAATTTTACACTAACTAACCAAACGAAGAGAGTCCCGCAATTTTGTGGGACTCTTTTTAATTTTGTGCAATTCAGATTTATTTATCCTTGTTGGTTTTTGCAATATATTTTTCCAAAGCCATCGTCATCGAAGGGGCTTCCGGAGATGGAGCCATGATATCTACACGTAAGCCATGTTCCAACGCTTCTTTCTGCGTAGTGCTTCCAAAAACAGCTATTCGTGTTTCATTTTGTTTAAAATCGGGAAAGTTCTTAAACAATGACTTAATGCCTGTTGGACTGAAGAATGCAAGTACATCATAATATACATCTGCTAAATCCGACAAGTCACTCATCACCGTTCGGTAAAAAATACCTTGAACCCAATCTACTTTTAAATTGTTCAACGTTTGCGGAACATCAAAATTTAATTGGTCGGATGCAGGCAGTAGAAATTTTTCTTCTTTGTATTTTTTTATAAGCGGCGATAAATCGACAAAGTCTTTTTGACCCACATATATTTTTCGTTTTCTGTAAACAACATATTTTTGAAGGTAGAAAGCGACTGCTTCAGACTGACAAAAATATTTCAAATCTTCGGGAACTTTAAAACGCATTTCTTCTGCTACTCTGAAAAAGTGATCTACCGAATTTTTACTGGTTAAAATAATCGCAGTAAAATTATTTAAGTCAATTTTTTGAGCTCTAACTTCTTTTGAAGGAACTCCTTCAACATGAATAAAAGGTCTAAAATCAATTTTAACTTTATGTTTTTGAATAAGTTCAAAATAAGGAGAATTCTCTACTTTGGGTTCTGGTTGTGAAACCAAAATTGTTTTCACTTTCATAGTTGACATCTTTTATTCTCTAGCTTTTGGTAAACCAATAATACATGAAATAGTAAGGTGCTATTTCAAGGGCACAAAGATATAAAATAAAATAAAATAACTTGTTAATAAGTATGTTTTGATAAGACTTTAATGTCTTCAAATAAGTGAAAGTATTAATAATCAACACAATAGACATAAAAGTATAAGCAATAATTTTTGAAGAATAATCATTATAGTAGAGTATTACGTTTACGGGAATGATAAATAAACCAATAAAAGCCCGGTAACTCACTTTTTGAAGGTTTAATTGCTCTGCAAATTCTTCAATACTAAAGGTTGTGGCTATTATTTTGTCAATTAAATATTTAGAAAGAACAAAAACACCGATGAGCGTAATAATTTGAATGTATTTAATAAAGTCTGTTTTTTCGGCAATACCGAAATAACTCAAAATAATCAGTATAAAAAAAGAAAAGGAGATCAATTGCACAATAAACAACGAAATTGTAAACCTACTCGTTACGTTTGAACTGTCTTTGTAAATTTTCAAATATTTATCGTTAACTATCAACCGCATGAAGTCGGAAAACCTATTTTCAAAATTCCCTTTCGTAATTGCAACCAGCAATAAGCATAGCAAAAAAAGAATGGTTGCCCAATCTTTGTTCTCTTCAATTCTATATTCTAAAAAGTGCTCCATGATGCTTTTGCAAATATAGTGTATTTTGTGAATTTTTCTAAGCATGTAAACCTTCAATGCTGTTTGGTTTTAATGATAAAGTGCTTACTAAAATGTGTGTATCTTGAATAGATTTTTGTTAAAATTATTTTTTTTAAGACGTATTTATTATAAAAATATTAATAAACAACTTCTATAAAAAGGTTACTTTTGTTGCATAATTTGGGGCATACATATGAATAACGGATTAGTAATCATTCCTACCTTTAACGAAATTGAAAATATAGAGTCCATTATCAGGGCTATCTTTGCTTTGCCAAAAACTTTTCATGTAGTGGTTGTAGATGATAATTCCCCCGATGGCACCGCTTTAAAAGTAGAACAACTCCAACAGGAATTTCCGGAACAGTTGTTTTTGGAAGTACGCAAGAAAAAATCAGGTTTGGGAACTGCGTACGTGCATGGTTTTAAGTGGGCTTTGCAAAAAGACTATGCGTTTATTTTTGAAATGGATGCCGATTTTTCGCATAATCCAATTGATTTAGAGCGTTTACATGACACTTGTGAATCTGAGGGAGCGTTTATGGCAATCGGGTCACGTTATGTAAGAGGGGTGAATGTTGTTAACTGGCCTTTAAGCAGGGTGTTGTTATCTTATTTTGCCTCTGTATATGTAAAATTAATTACCGGAATGAAGATTTATGATGCCACTGCCGGATTCATTTGTTACCGCAGAGAAGTACTTGAAAAAATCAATTTAAATAAGATTAAATTTGTAGGTTATGCTTTTCAAATCGAAATGAAATACCGTACCTATTGCAAGGGATTTAAGATTGTTGAAGTACCCATAATATTTACAGATAGAACCAAAGGGGTTTCAAAGATGAGCAATGCGATTATTAAAGAAGCTGTTTTTGGTGTGATATCTTTGCGAATAAGAAAACTTTTTAACCGATTATAATTTATCGAAGCAATGAAAGGGATAGTTATTAAAAATGCCAAAATTGTCAATGAAGGCAAAATTTTTGAAGGAGATGTGCTTATTCAGGACGATTTGATTGTGGAAGTTGGTGAAAACATCAGCGTAAAACCAGACTTTAAAGTGATTGATGCCGAAGGTCATTATTTGATGCCCGGTGCAATTGATGATCAAGTGCATTTCAGAGAACCGGGATTGACTCACAAAGGAGATATAGCTTCAGAAAGCAGAGCCGCAGTTGCCGGTGGAATTACGTCTTTTATAGAACAACCAAATACAGTTCCCAATGCTGTTACACAAGAATTATTAGAAGAAAAATACCAAATTGCTGCCCAATCATCTTATGCAAATTATGGTTTCATGATGGGAGGGACCAATGATAATTTGGAAGAAATATTAAAAACAAACCCTAAAAATGTTCCCGGTTTGAAATTGTTCTTGGGTTCGTCAACCGGAGATATGCTGGTTGATAGTTCAGAATCATTAGAAAAAATATTTTCTTCAACAAAACTGTTAATTGCCGTTCATAGTGAAGATGAAACCACCGTAAAAAGTAATCTTGAAAAATTTAAGGCAGAATATGGAGACGACATTCCCGTTAAATTCCATCCCGTAATCAGAAGCGTTGAAGCGTGTTATAAATCAACCGTCCGTGTGATTGATTTGGCCAAACGAACCGGAGCAAGACTGCATGTGTTTCATATTTCTACTGCTAAAGAATTAGATTTATTTACCAATAAAATACCTTTAGAACAAAAGCAAATAACGGCAGAAGTTTGTATTCATCATTTATGGTTTTCCGATGAAGATTATCTGACCAAAGGGAACCTAATTAAATGGAACCCTGCCGTAAAATCTGCAAATGACAGAAAAGCACTTTGGGAAGCTTTACTTGATGGTCGAATTGATGTAATTGCAACCGACCATGCTCCACATACATTAGAGGAAAAAAGCAAGTCGTATGTGTCGGCTCCTTCCGGAGGTCCCTTGGTTCAACATGCGGTTGTAGCTATGTTTGAAGCCTTTCATCAAGGTAAAATTTCCATCGAAAAGATTGTTGAGAAAATGTGTCACAATCCCGCAAAAATTTTCAAAATTGAAAAACGAGGATTTATTAAGCCCGGATATTATGCCGATTTGGTGTTGGTGAATCCATCGCAACCTTGGACTGTAAACAGAGATAATATACTATACAAATGTGGTTGGTCGCCCTTTGATGGCACCAACTTCAAATCGCGAATTACACACACCTTTGTCAATGGACAACTAGTGTATGAAAATTCAAAAGTGAAAGAAATAAGAGCAGGAAAACGAATGCTTTACAATCGATAAGTTATGAAGAAAATAGTTCTTTTTTCAGTAATGCTTTTAGCAGTAATTGGTTGCAAGGAAACAGTGGTAGACGTTCCTGAAAAGTTGATTGAAGAAGAAAAAATGGTTGACATATTTTACGACTTGTCGTTGTTGGAAGCCATGCTTAATTATAATCCAACTTTGATGAGCAGAAATAATATAAATCCATATACTTATATTTATGACAAATATGGCATTGACAGTTTGCAATTTGTGGCCAATAACAAATACTATGCATCCGACATCAAAAAGTATGATAAAATGTATGAAAAAGTCAAAGTCCGCATGGAACAATCCAAAGCTGATTTCGACACCTTATTAAAAAAGCAAACCAATAATCCGGAAAAAGTTAAAGCAAAAGATTCGCTTACACGACGCACAAAGCGGCAGATGATAAAAGATTAATCGACAACTTTGGAGCAATAGATTTGAATTGACTCAAATTTAAAAGGCAAAACTGCAACGATTTTTGAATTGGAATACTGCTCGCGCGAGTGCATCGATTTTGATATTGCTCTTGAAAGACTTCTTTTTATTGGTAAAATAAGCGTTAGGAACCAATCTAATCTCCATGCTATTTCGGTCATCCAAGGCTGCACTTGAAATGATGGTTTTTTTACACCCAAAGCATCTGCAACCCATCCAATGAAATCCTTATAATTTACATTTTGTGATATCAGTGTATATCGTTCACCTACAACAGTTGACTTCATTAAAAAAAGCATCGTTTTTGCCACATCTTCAACAGTTATAAAACCTGTGGAGCCGTTGGCATAAAAATACATTCCGTTATTAATTTTTTTATAAATTTCGCTGCTACCTGTGGTCCAATCACTTTTCTTAGACACCTCATCTAAAATGACACCAGGATTGACGCAAATGCAGTTTAATCCTTCTTGTTGGGCTCTCCATAATTCCATTTCAGCACCAAATTTTGAAATTGCATAATCACTATGCGGTTTCTCCGCGTTCCATTCCGTTTCTTCCGTAATTAGTACTTCATTCTTAGCAAGATCTCCCAAGGCTGCAATAGAGCTTACATGACAGAACTTCTGTATTCCAAAAGCTAATGAACAATTAACCATATTCGCAGTTCCTTCAATATTTATTTTTCTAAGTTGTTCTTCGTCTTTCGGGTCAAAAGAAATTAGTGCAGCACAATGGTAAACGTGCGTCACACCTTTAAAAGCGAGTTCCAATGAGGAAACATCAGTTACATCGCTTTTCACCCATTCAATACTTGAAAAAAGGCCGGAGGCATTCTTCTTTTTAAATAAGTTTTCGGTTTTTGTAAGGGTAGATTTGTTTCGGTAAAGAGCCCGAACAGCTTCACCATTTTGTGCCAATTGTAAAAGTAAATGTGCTCCAACCAAACCGGTTCCGCCTGTAACTAAATTCATAAAAACAAAGATAAATGTTTCCGTTCTACATTTTCAAATTATAGAATTAAAACTATCTTTGCCAAAATTAATTTTAGATGAAAAATTTAGTAGAAGAGTTACGTTGGAGAGGATTGTTTCACGACATGATGCCTGGAACTGAAGAGCAATTGTTAAAAGAATCCACGACAGCTTATATCGGATTTGACCCTACAGCCGATTCCTTGCATATTGGGAGTATGGTACAAATCATATTATTGGTTCATTTAAAGAATTTTGGACATAAACCTATTGCCTTGGTGGGTGGTGCCACCGGAATGATTGGCGATCCATCCGGAAAATCAGATGAGAGAAATTTATTGGATGAAGCAACGTTGAATAAAAATGTCGAAGGAATAAAAGGTGTTTTGTCACGCTTTTTAGATTTCAATTCGAAAGAAGCAAATGCTCCGATTTTAGTGAACAATTATGATTGGATGAAGGATTTTACTTTTATCGAGTTTGCACGCGACATTGGTAAACGCATCACGGTAAATTACATGATGGCAAAAGATTCTGTGAAAAAAAGATTGAGTGGTGAAGAAGGTGAAGGAATGTCGTTTACAGAGTTTACCTATCAATTAATTCAAGGGTACGATTTTTATCATTTACACAAACAGCACAATTGTTTGCTCCAAATGGGTGGTTCCGATCAATGGGGTAATATCACTACTGGAACAGAATTAGTGAGACGATTAAATGTAAATACCGAAGGCGAAGGAGCAAAAGCGTTTGCTTTAACTACACCGTTAATTACCAAAGCCGATGGTTCGAAGTTTGGAAAATCGGAAGGGGGGAATGTATGGTTAACAGCCGACAAAACATCGCCTTATAAATTTTACCAATTTTGGTTTAATGCTACTGATGTTGATGCAGAAAAATACATTAAAATCTTTACTTTTTTAGATAAAAGTACAATTGATGAATTAATTGAAAAACACAAACAAGAACCTCACTTGCGTTTGTTGCAAAAGAAATTAGCAGAAGAAATTACGGTTTTTGTGCATTCTCGTGAAGAGTATGATAAAGCAGTGAAAGCTTCGAATATTTTGTTTGGAAATTCCACTTCAGAAGATTTAAAACAATTGGACAGTCAGACATTTTTGGATGTTTTTGACGGAATTACGCAAGCAGAAATTTCAAAAACTGATTTAATCGTGGGAATTTCCATTGTAGATGCTTTGGCAGGCAAGTCAGGTTTTATGTCTTCCAATAGCGAAGCACGAAGAGCTTTAAAAGAAAATGCGATTTCGGTAAATCGTGAAAAAGTAACTGAGGAATTTTCGCTTTCCGGCAATGACTTAATTAATGACGAATTTGTTTTGTTACAACGCGGTAAGAAAACCTATTTTATTTTACGAGCCGTTTAAACCTGAAACCTGAAACTTGAAACAAATTTAAACAACCATCAAATTACACCCCCGAATATCACTAGCATCAAAACGTCCCAACACTTCAAACGAATGGTTGGGATTTTTTTTACCTAAATCTTGCGTAGCAATAAACGAACAGGAGTTGATGTTTGCTAAATCAATTACATTAATTCCTCCGGTTTTACCGTCGTTTACATAGGTTAATGCATCTTCAGGATCTCGAATTAAGACTGACATCCAAGGCGGACACTCAAAAATACCATTTCCTAAAGAATAGGCCTGTGATAACAATTCAGTCATTCCATATTCTGAATGAATGCTTGATACGCCAAAACCATTGCATAGCAGTTGGTGTAATTCTTCCCGAATCAGTTCTTTTCGTTTCCCTTTCATGCCACCGGTTTCCATGATGATGGTATTTTTTAGATGAAACGATTGTTTTTCGATTAAATCTAAAAGAGCATAGGTAACACCAATAAGTAAAACGTTTTGACCGGATTTATCCAGTTCATCCAGTTTACAAATGAGTTCGTCATAATTATGCAAATAAAACCCGCTCTCACGATGATTAGATTCAGCAATCATATCTTCCACCATATAAATAAGAGAAGAGCCCTCCCGCTCGAGATAGGACGGAAGTAAAGCCAGAATAACATAATTTTCAACGGAACCATAAAACTGTGAAAATGCCGTTTGAAAACTCTGTTTGTAGAAATTTATGTTAGTTACTAAATGTTTACTCGTGAACATTCCCGTTGTGCCACTACTAGTAAAAGTAATTGCCTCCGGTTCTTGAGAACTTAGAATTTTGTGACTTTTAAAAAATTGAATAGGTAAAAAAGGAATGTCGGTTATTGCTTTTACATTGCTTTTATCTCTTTTGACAAGATTGCAGAATTCTTGATAAACTGCATTGTGATCGTATTGAAAACGAAACACTTTGAGTGCCATTTTTTCAAACGATTTGGTGGTTGCAATGGAAAAGATTTCTGAAGTTGTCAACTACTTTTTTTGCAAAAGTAACAATAAAAAAAGCACCAACTTTCGTTGATGCTTTTAAATATTTTTGTGTCGGAATTATTGAACTACTAATTTACGAGTAGCTGATTTTCCGTCTTGTGATACTTTCACCATATAAATACCGGCTTTTAAGTTTCCGATGTTGATACCGTTATCTGTTGCATTAGCTACTTTAAGGATTTGTTTTCCTAAAACATCAAATACTACCACTGACTTATCACCAATTAAATCGGATGTTACATATAATGTACTTCCTGAATTTGGATTTGGATAAATTTTTAATCCTGCAATGGCGTTTTCGTTTACGTTAGCAGAGTTTTGTGGAGTTACCTCAGCCCAAGTAGTGCCTATTCTAAACTCATCTAATTCAACATTAGGGGTGTCGGTAGCACTACCTTGTCTTATTAAAAGACGACCAACTGAAGTTAAATCTGTACCTGCATTAGTTGCTGTTGCAGATGCCGTTGGTTCAGTAGCACCAAGAGAACTAGGGTTAATCCATAATTTTACAATATCATTTGCTGTTCCATCATTAAACGTATAACTTATAACAACTAAGTAAGTTGTGTTGGTATTGTATGGACCAGTAGAATAAACTGTGTTTGCAGCAGTAGTTCTCGGGTTTACGCCAATGTTAAATGTTGATTCAGAAACTTTATTTAACCACAAAGTACCGCCAAAACTTGAAGATGTACCCTGCACAAATCCAGCAATATAGCCACCTGTCGTGCTTGTAGTTGCTGTTAAATCAGTTACATTTAAAAGTATTGAAAAGTATACAGTATTAGTTGTTTGAGATGTAAAATCTTTTCCAGCATCAATACCAGCACCACCAAAAGCTAATTTATTTCCAGTAGAAACTTGTAATGCTGTATAATTTAAACTTCCAGCAACTATAGCTAAATCATCTCCGGTATTTAATGCTGTCCATCCAGTTTGCGTTTGAAGAGCAGACCCTGTAGCATAATCCAATCCGTCATAATGTGGAAGCGTAACTTGAGAATATCCCATGCTACAAAGTGATAAAAAAGTTAAAAAGTAAAGTTTTTTCATAATAAATACTATTAAAGTTTAATGCAAAGATACAGAGTATTTTATG